>DATMBC010000059.1 GCA_035559435.1 bacterium | reverse complement strand
AGCCGGCATTCCCGTCATTTTGAGTCCATGCTTGACGACCCAGAATTGTTCCGCCGGTGTCAGATCGGTGCCGCGCCGAAGCTCGGGCGCCCGCGGATACAGTCCGCGCGCAATTTCGGTTCGCTTCATGCCCGGTGCAAGGTGGCAGTCGGCGCACATCTCGGCATATTGGCCGGCCCCGGATGCGATCCGGTTGGGATCCGCTAGATCGCCGGGAACCGTTATGCCTTTCGCGCGCGCTTCAATCGATCTTTCCCGCGCGGTCTCGAGCAGCCAATAGACCGGTTGCGTGTGGGGGACGTCCGCGGCCACATTGTAAAGGCCAAGGTAGATTGCGATTGCGGCTGCCGCGGAGACCGCCACGAGCACACCGGCAATGATCGCGGCCCATCGCCCCCTGGCCCGTGGGGAAGAAGTCGCCGCGTTGGTGTCATCCTTGCTCACTTGTCTCGCTCTTTACTAATGATGCTCGTGCTTATGCTGCTGCATTTGCGGGACGCGGCCCTCCGGCCGGAAAGGCGTTTCGTCCTGCCGCGCCGGCGCTCCGGCCGTCGGCTCGGGGACTTCGTAGGCGACCGTCCCTTGCGGATGCTGATACCAACCCGGATCGCGATAGTCGCCCGGTGCAAGATCTTCGCGCACTTTGACAACGGTGAACATGCCACCCATTTCGATCGGTCCGAACGGGCCGGTTCCCGTCATCATCGGCAAAGTATTCGGTGGAAGCGGCATCGACATCGACGCCATGTCCGCCATGCCGGTGGTCCCCATCGCCATCGCGGTCGGGGCGGCGGCGCTGAGCGCATTGGCAAGGTCGCGCTGCGCCACTCCGATGAAATTCGCCACGTTGTGTCCCATGGCATTCATGGTGTGGTGCGACTTGTGACAATGGAAGGCCCAGTCGCCAGGCACGTCCGCCACGAATTCGATCGCCCTGATCGCTCCGACCGGCACGTCGATCGTCGTCTCGGGCCATTGCGCGGTCTCGGGCACCCAGCCGCCGTCGGTGCAACTCACGGCGAAATGATGCCCGTGCAGATGGATCGGATGGTTGGTCATGGTGAGATTGGCGATCCTGATCCGCACCCGGTCGCCGAGCCTGACCGGCATCACGTCGATTCCGGGAAAG
>DATMBC010000058.1 GCA_035559435.1 bacterium | reverse complement strand
CCCTGCGGCAGAATCTTTTCGTCGGCGGTCTGCACATGCGTGTGTGTGCCGACCACCGCCGAGACGCGTCCATCGAGGTAGTAGCCCAGCGCCTGCTTCTCCGAGGTTGCCTCGGCATGGAAGTCGACGAAAATGATCGGAGTCTTCTCGCGCAGCCGCTCCAATTCGGCATCGGCGGTGCGGAAGGGGCAGTCGATTTCCTTCATGAAGACCCGCCCCTGGAGATTCAACACGCCGACGGTGATCCCGGCCGGCGTCGTGCGCCAGACACTCCCCTTCCCCGCCGCGGCCGGCGGGTAGTTGGCCGGACGGAGCACATACGGCTCCTCGGTCAGCATTTCGCGGGCATCGGGACGGTCCCAGATGTGGTTGCCGGAGGTCTGGACATCGACGCCGTAGGTGAACAGCTTCTGCGACATTTCGCGCGTGATGCCATACCCGCCGGCGGCGTTCTCGACGTTGGCGATGACAAAGTCGATCGCGTGCTTCCGCTTGAATCCCCACAAAAGCTGCGAGACGATCCAGCGGCCGGGCCGTCCGGTGATATCGGCGATGAACATCAGGCGCATGGGGAATCCTGTCCTGTGGCGCTGGAAAAAGATTGTTTCGTCGGCCGAAGAGCGGCCTCCTCGCAATGACGATGGGGGCAGTGGGGCCGCATCCTAAAGATCAGCAGACAGGTCTCGCCATGTCGGGTTCTACCTG
Organism: bacterium; assembly: GCA_035559435.1. NCBI lineage: Bacteria > bacterium. Next base: position 9,798 of record DATMBC010000058.1, on the reverse strand, counting down.
CGAAACAATTCCAATTCCCTTTTCCGCGAGTCGCCCTTGATCTGCTTTTCGCGGAGAATGGCTGCTTCGGCTCCCGGGCATACCTCTCAGTACACCAGTTTCGTCCGCCGGTATCGCCGCGTAAAGCCATTGACCACGCCATTCCTGTGCTGCCAGACTCTGCTCTTCAGATCGCTTGTCATGCCAGTGTAGATGACCGTGTTGTGGCCATTGGTCATCAATGTACACGCAGAACGCCTTCTCCACAGTCCCGACCTCCGTCATTGCGAGGAGGGAGCGCTTTTTGCGACCGACGAAGCAATCTTTTTACCACGCCGACCACGCGGCTATTTCGCGTAATCCACCGCCCGCGTCTCGCGGATCACCGTCACCTTGATCTGGCCGGGGTACTGCATCTCCTGCTGGATCTTCTTGGCGATGTCGTTGGCCAGCAGGTGCGCGCCGGCGTCGTCGACGTTCTCGTTTTCGACGATCACGCGCACTTCACGTCCGGCCTGGATCGCATACGACTTCGCCACGCCGGTGAACCCGTCGGCCAGTTCCTCCAGTTTCTCCAGGCGCTTGATGTAGCCTTCCAGCGGCTCGCGGCGAGCGCCGGGACGGGCCCCGGAGACCGCATCGGCGGCCATCACGATGATCGGATAGGGCGACTCGGGCGGGACATCGCCGTGGTGCGCTTCGACCGCGTTGATCACGATCGGATTCTCGTTATAGCGCTTGAGGAAGGCGACGCCGATCTCGACGTGGGTGCCTTCGGTCTCGCGGTCGATCGCCTTGCCGATGTCATGCAACAGACCGCAGCGCTTGGCCAGCATCGGATCCAGCCCCAGCTCGGCGGCGATCAGGCCGCAGAGCATCGAGACCTCGACGATGTGCGCCAGCACATTCTGGCCGTAGGAGGTGCGGTAATGCAGTTTGCCCAGAAGCCAGACGACGTCGCGGTGCAGGTCATGGATGCCGACATCGAAGCAGGCCTGCTCGCCCGCCTCGCGGATTTTGACCTCGATTTCCTTCTGGGTCTTCTCGACGATCTCTTCGATGCGCGCCGGATGAATGCGGCCGTCGCCGATCAGCTTTTCCAGCGACAGACGCGCCACCTCGCGGCGGACCGGATCGAAGGATGAGAGGATGACCGCCTCGGGGGTGTCATCGACGATGACGTCGACGCCGGTGGCGGTCTCAAACGAGCGGATGTTGCGTCCCTCGCGCCCGATGATGCGCCCCTTCATCTCATCGGAGGGCAGGTTGACCACCGAGACCGTGGTCTCGACGGTGTGCTCGCCGGCGCAGCGGTAGATGGCGCGGGTGATGATCTCGCGCGCCTCCTTGTCGGCGTTGCGTTCGGCCTCCTCGATGATCTCCTTGGCGCGGGTGGCGGCCTCGCGGCGCACCTGTTGCTCGAGGTTGTCCATGAGGAGCTGTTTGGCCTCGTCGGTGGTCATCCCGGCGATGCGCTCCAGTTGCTTGTTCTGGTCGGCGATCAGGTGCTCGAGTTCGCCTTCGCGGACCCGCAGGGCGCGCTCCTTGGTGACCAGGGCCTTTTCGCGGTTCTGGACATCGCGATCCTTGGTCTGGAGGACGTCGACCTTGCGGTTGATGGAGTCTTCGCGTTCCTGGAGTTTCTTTTCGGTTTTCTGCAGTTCGGTGCGTTTGACCTGCAGTTCGCGTTCGACTTCGACCTTCTGCTTGTAGAGCTCATCCTTGGCTTCGAGGATGGCTTCCTTCTTCTTGATCTCCGCTTCCTTCTCGGCTTCGCGCACGATCTGCCGCGCGATCTCGTCGGCGCGGGCGATCTTCGATTGCCCGACGCGCCGGGCGAGGATGTAGCCGAGCAGGGCGAAGACCGCGGCCACGATGGCCACGATCAATCCCAGTTCCCAAAGAGGGATCTGCATAGCGCCCTCCCAGGACCGTGCGATGACCGAGGACGGCCGGGGGCCGTCGGATGTCACTTCACTGGTCCGGTCTCAGTTGGCGGTGAGGGACAATCGAGACGGGGAATCGGTGGTCGATGCGACGGCGCCGGCGGCCAGCCGCGCCTCCAGCTTCTCGCGCAAAATCCGGGCGCGGGCCGAAAGCGACGCTGTCTGGCGTTCGGACTCACGCAGTGACGAGAACATCTCGTCCGTGATGTTCAACGCCGCCAGGATTGCGACTTTGGCGGTGGGCAGACTGGGCGACCGATCGGCGATCTTGCGCATCGCCCGGTCGACATGGTCCGCCACACGCGTCATATACTCCGTATCCGCTTCCCCCTCGGCGCGCAGTGGATATTCGTCGCCGAAGATGTTGACGCGGATGGTTTTGGAAGGCGTATCCACCGGCTATCTTAACCCTGAGTTGTGATTCCCATCTTCTTCCCGTACCGCGATTTATGTCAAAGTACTGCTCCTCCGCGTCCAAAGTTTCCCGCGCGAAGGCAGTTGTCAAGTCACAATTTCGCCGCGCTACAGCGATTTTTCGTGCTCGCGGATGATCTCAATCAGCTTCTGCAACCGCGCCTTGACCTCGGCCAGTCGGTCCGGGGACGGGGAGGCGCTCTGCACGATCCGGTTGGAGATCGATGCGACCCGGTTTTTTTCGGATTTCAGTTGTTCGGAGAGCAGGCCACGGTCGGCGCGGAGACGCTCGTTTTCCGCCTCGAGCGTCGCCAGACGCTCCATCGCCCGTTCAATCGATTTCTCTAATAGATCAAACTCGGAATGATCCATGTCCGACGCTGATGTCTCAGGTTGACCGATGGTGGTGCCGCCAGAGTGCCCGGTGTGAGGCGGCGTTCAAATGTACGCCGCAGCTTAATCTGATACTTTAAGCGAGTCAAGCGAATTAAAGAAAAACTTCAACAGGGAGGGCGCCGCGGCAGTGCGCGTGAGCACCGCCCGGCCGCGCGTCTCCCCTCGTTCGGCGGCTCCCGGGAGCGGACTCACCCACGAAGCGATGGACAGCCGGGAATGTTTGTCCTCCCAAAGATTGATTTCAATGGTCAGGAATCGGGAGGTCGGACATTCCTGTCTGACCTGCCATCGCCACGCGTACGCCGCTCCCGGGCTCCAGGGGGATGACATCCTGCGTGGTCGGACGGTCCTACTCGCGGAGTTTGGCGCCGAACTCGGAGGCGAGCGCGGCAACGATGGCGCGGTGGGCGTTGTCGGCTTCGTCGTCGGTCAGAGTGCGATCGGCGCGTCGATACACCAGCGCGAAGGCGACGTTCTTCTTCCCTTCCGGGATCGGCTTGCCGGTGTAGAGATCGAAGAGTTTCACCGACTCGATCAACTCGCCGCCAACACGACGGATCGCGTCCAGAAGAACGGCGACCGGTATGCCGGCATCGACGATCAGCGCCATGTCGCGATAGGCGGCCGGGAAGCGCGGCAGTTCACGATACTGCGGGACGCGGACATCGGCCGCGGCGATCAACGCCTCGACGTCCAATACCGCCGCCCACACCGGCGTCTTGATGTCGAAGTCGGCGCAGACGCGCGGTTCGACGCGTCCGATCTCGCCTAAGCGCTTCTCCCCCGCTTTGATGGCGAACGACTCCCCGGGCGCCAGCGGCACAACCGCTTCGACCGACAGGTCCATCGGAATGCGCAGGGCGGCCGACAGCGATTGCAACGCGCCTTTCAGGTCGAAGAAATCATAGGGACGCGGCTTGCCTTCCCAGCCGGAGGCGGGGGCATCGCCGGCCAGCGCCAGCGCCAGACGGCGTGTCTCGTTATAGGGTTCGGCGCCATGCCCCTTGGCGTAGGTATAGCCCAGCTCATAAATCGCGATCGAGTCGACCCGGCGGTTGAGATTGTGCGCCACCACCGTCAACAACGATCCGTACATGTCGGCGCGCATCACCGCCATGTCCGACGAGAGGGGATTGCGCAACGGCACGGGACGGGCGTTGGCGATGAGAATCTGCCGCGGATCGACCAGCGAGTTGCAGACAACCTGATTGAAGCCCAGCCCCTCGACCACGTCGCGCAGACGCGTCTCCCACTTCACTTTCGGATTGCGGTGGGTGGGCTGCATCCCGGCGGCCCGCTTGTTGAGCGGAATCCGCTCATAGCCGTAAACCCGCGCGACCTCTTCGGCCAGGTCGATCGGCTTGGTGACATCGGGTCGGAAGGTCGGCACGGTCACCACCGCGGTCTTGCCGGTCACCACCCCGAATTCGAGCGAGGCGAGGATGTCGACCATCTTCGGCGAGGCCAGGTTGGTGCCGAGGGTGCGGTTGATCCATTCCGATTCCAGCTCGAGTTTGAGCGGCGCGACCGGGCTGGGATAGACGTCGACAGCGCCGGTCAGCAGCTTGCCGCCGGTGAGCTTCGACAAGAGCGCCGCGGCGCGATCGAGGGCATAGATCACGCCATTGGGGTCGACACCGCGCTCAAACCGCTGAGAGGCGTCAGTGTTCAAATCGAGTTTCTTGCGCGCGCGGCGGATGCGCACGGGGTTGAAGCAGGCCGACTCGATCAGGAAATCGGCGGTGAGCGCCGAGACCTCGGAGATCTGGCCGCCCATGATCCCGCCGATGGCCACCGGGTTGCCGCCGTCGGTGATCATCACGGTCTTTTCCGGCAGTTTGCGCGGCTTGTCATCAAGGGTGATGAACTCCTCGCCGCCGACCGCGGCGTTGACCCGCACCTCGCCGGTCTGGAACTTGCTCCAGTCGAAGGCGTGCAGCGGCTGGCCGGTCTCCATCATGACGAAGTTGGTGACGTCGACGGCGTTGTTGATCGGACGCAGCCCGGCGCTGCGCAGACGGTGCTTGAGCCACCACGGTGACGGCCGCACGCGCCCGCCGGTCACCAGACGCCCGGCATACCGCCAGCACCCCTCCGGGTCCTCGATGGTGACGCGCAACCGCTTGTCGGCGGGCTCGCCGTTTTCCAGCAGATGGATCTCCGGCCGGCGGATGCGGCTGCCCACCAGCGCGCCCACTTCGCGGGCGATGCCGAAGACCGACAGACAGTCGCCGCGGTTGGGGGTCAGATCAAACGAGATGCTGGTGTCGTCCAGCTCCAGTTCCTGCCAGAGGTCGCGTCCCACGGTCTGCGTCTCGGGATCGAGGGCCATCACCCCCTCGTGATCGTCGGTCAACCCGAGTTCGCGTTCGGAGCAGACCACCCCCTCGGAGATGATGCTGCCGAAGGCGCGCGTGCCGACCGTCTCGGCGGCGCCGGGGAGAATGGCACCGACACGGGCATAGGCGACCAGCATGCCGTCCTTGATGTTCGGCGCGCCGGAAACAACGGTCTTCTTCGAAATGCCGTCGTCGACGGTCAGCACCCTGAGGTGAGCGTCGCCGGGGATGGTGTCGGTGTTGGTCACGCGCGCGACGACCACGCCATGGAAACGGGGAAAGACCGGTTCGAGCCCGTCGACGGCGGTGCCGATCCCGGTGAGACGGTCGGCCAGTTCGGCCGGTTCCCAGGGAATGGTGATGTAGTCGGAAAGCCAGCGATAACCGAGTTTCATCGCGAATCCTTCGATAGGTCCGATCGGTCCTGCGGGACCTACTAAAATTGCTTCAAGAAGCGCAGATCGTTCTCATAGAGCAGGCGGATGTCGTTGATGCCATGCTTGAGCATCGTCACCCGCTCGATGCCCATCCCGAACGCGTAGCCGGAAAAGACCTTCGGGTCGTAATCGACCGCGGCAAACACATTCGGATGAATCATCCCGGCGCCGAGAATCTCCAGCCAGCCCTCATGCTTGCACAGCGGACAGCCCTGGCCGCCGCAGAGGGTGCAGGAAATGTCGACCTCGGTGGAGGGCTCGGTGAACGGGAAGAAACTGGGCCGGAAGCGCAGCTTCACATCGGCGCCGAAATACTCCTGCGTGAAGGCCGCCAGCACCCCCTTCAGATCGGCAAAGGACACACCGGTGTCGACGAAGAACCCTTCGACCTGATGGAAGACGCAATAGGAGCGGGCGTTGACCGCCTCATTGCGATAGACCCGTCCGGGCGCCAGAATCCGCACCGGCGGACGGCGTTTTTCAAACGTGCGCACCTGCACCGGCGAGGTGTGGGTGCGCAGCAGGTATTCGTCGGACACAAAGAACGTGTCCTGCATGTCGCGCGCCGGGTGATCGGGCGGGAAATTGAGCGCGCCGAAGTTGTAATAGTCGGTCTCAATTTCGGGGCCGTCGGCGATCTCGAAACCCATTCCATAGAAGATCTCGATTACTTCCTCCATGGTGCGGGTGATGAGGTGACGGACGCCGCGCGGCTGGGGACGTCCCGGCAGCGTGAAATCATAGCGCGGCACGGCCACCGCGGCAGCGTGGCCATCGGCGCTTTCGAACAGTTGCGCCAGGGCGTCGCGCACCTGATTGGCGAGTGCGCCGACCTGACGGCGCTCCTCTTCGGGCAGGTCCTTGAGACCGCGCAGGATTTCGTTGAGCCGGCTTTTCTTGCCCAGATAGCGGACTTTCATCTGGGCGCGCTCGGCCGGCGAGGCCTTGTCCCATTCGGCGCGCGCGACGGCCTCCAGCTCGCGCAGTTGATCGGTCATGCTCATCGGTTGTCCGTTCGCTACGGTCCCGCCCCGGGGGCCGGGGCGCAGTCCCAACGATCATGCATTCGGGCCGCCGACGGAATCAGAAACATGCGTGTCGGCGCAAAACAAAAAACCCGCCGGAGGCGGGTTTTCGGCACGCTTCCCCGCGGGGAGGCGGTGTTGACACTCGCTAACGTCCGCCGCCCGCGGTGCGCGCCAGCGCGGCGAAACCATCCGGGTCGGTGGCGGCCATGTGGGCCAGCACCTTGCGGTCCAGTTCGATCCCGGCCTTCTTGAGGCCGTCCATGAAACGGGCATAGGTGAGCCCGAGCCCGCGCGCGGCGGCGTTGATCCGGACAATCCAGAGATTGCGCATCGTTCGCTTGAGGTTGCGCCGGTCGCGGTATTGGTACTGCCAGCCCTTCTCGACGGTCATCCGGGCGGTGCGATACTGCTTGCGCCGTCCGCCAAAGTTCCCCTTGGCTTCATCGAGGTACTTCTTGCGGCGCCGATGGGCGGCGACATTGTTCGTTGCGCGTGACACTTGTGAGTCTCCCTAAACGGACGATTCCGGCCTCAGGCCCCATACGGCAACAGACACTTGACGCGTCCCTCATCGGTCTTGTCGACATAAGCGGTCTTGCGCAGCTGGCGCTGGCGCTTGGGCGACTTGGAGCCGGAGAGGTGGCCGCGGTAGGCCTTGGCGCGCTTGAACTTGCCCGAGGCGGTGCGCTTGAAGCGCTTGGCGGCCGAACGATTGGTCTTCATCTTTGGCATGTTGCCTATCCCTCTTTGGCCATTTGGCCAAGACTCGCAAATATATGCCCTGCAAGGCCTCTGTCAACATCAAATAATCGAGAAAAACACTCAGGCGGCCGGTTGCTCGGCGGCCCCGGAGGGCGCCGGTGCGGCGGCGCCCGCGGGCTTGCCGGCGGCGGCCGGCTTCTCTCCGGGCTTTTCGTCGGCCTTGGGTTTGACCGCCCCCTTCTTGGGGTTGATGATGAGCGACATGTGCCGCCCTTCCATGCGTACCGACGGTTCCGGCTGGCCGACATCGGCCAGCATTTCCTTGATCCGCTCCAGGATCCGGTAACCGAACTCGGTGTGGGTCATCTCGCGGCCGCGGAACTCCACATAGGCGCGGACCTTGTGTCCCTCGATCAGAAACTCGCGCAACTTGGCCGTCTTGAAATTGATGTCATGCTCGTCGATTTTCGGCCGGTAACGCATCTCTTTGAGCTGCGTGCTCGTCTGACGCTTTTTGGCTTTCTTGGCGTTCTTCGATTCGTCGTACAGGTACTTACCGTAATCGAGGATGCGGCAGACCGGCGGACGGGCGTCAGGGGAAATCTCGACTAAGTCCAAGCCTTGGTCTTCGGCGAGCTTGAGCGCATCCTTGGTCACCATGATGCCCAACTGGGCGCCATCGGGACCGATCACCCGCACTTGCGGGAACCGGATGCGACGGTTGATACGAGTCTGCGGCTGGCGTGGCGCGGCGATAGGGCGTACCTCCCCGGGCAGAGCCCGGACACGGGTTTAGGGTTCGGCGCGACGGGTGTAGTCGGCCGGTTTATCCTGGCTTTTGATCAATTCGACGAATTGCGCGATCGGTTGCACACCCAGGTCCATCCCGCCATGGGCGCGGACGGCGACCATTCCCGATTGCGCTTCTTTTTCTCCGACAACGAGCATATACGGAACTTTGTTGGTTTCCGCTTCGCGGATTTTCATGCCGATCTTTTCCGGCCGCAGGTCGGCGCGCACCCGCACCCCCTTGGCCTTCAGCTCGGTCTCGAGGGCGGCGGCGTAATCGGCCACCTTCTCGCTGACCGTCAGGATGATCGCCTGTTCGGGCGCCAGCCAGACGGGGAAGTTGCCGGTGTAGTGCTCGATCAAGATGCCGAAGAAACGCTCCAGCGATCCCATCAGGGCGCGGTGGACCATGACCGGACGGTGCCGGGCGCCGTCGGCGCCGACGTAGTGCAGATCGAACCGTTCGGGAAGATTGAAATCAAACTGGATGGTCCCGCACTGCCAGCGGCGGCCGATGGCGTCGCGGACATGCATGTCGATCTTGGGGCCGTAGAAGGCCCCGCCCCCCTCGTCGATCTGGTAGGACTGGCCGCGCGATTCGAGGGCGCGTTTCAGCGATTCCTGCGCCAACAGCCAGTCCTTCTCGTCGCCGATCGCCTTTTCCGGGCGGGTGGAGAGGAAGACATCGATGTCGGTGAAGCCGAAGGCGGCGTAGATCGAAAAACAAAAGTCGACGGTCCGCGCGATTTCCGCCTCCACCTGGTCGCGGCGGCAGAAGATGTGCGCATCATCCTGGGTGAAGCCGCGCACGCGCAGAAGCCCGTGCAGCACGCCGCCGCGCTCGAAGCGGTAAACCGTTCCCAACTCCGCCCAGCGCAACGGCAGATCGCGGTAGCTGCGCACATCCGACTGGTAGATCAGGATGTGGAACGGGCAGTTCATCGGCTTGAGTTGATGCGGGTTGTTCTCCACATCGAAGGGCGGAAACATGCTGTCAGCATAGAAGCCGGTGTGCCCGGAGATTTCCCAGAGACGCAGACGCGCCACATGGGGCGAATAGACCAGCTCGTAGCCCGACTCCTGATGCCGGCGGTACCAGAATTCTTCGATGATGCGGCGGATGAAGGCCCCGCGCGGATGCCACAGCACCAGCCCGGCGCCGGAGTCCTCCTGGATCGAGAACAGTTTCAGTTGCTTGCCCAGGCGACGGTGGTCGCGCTTTTCGGCCTCCTCGCGGCGCTTGAGGAACTCATCGAGGGCCTTCTTGTCCGGATAGGAGACGGCGTAAATGCGCTGCAATTGCCGGTTGTCCTCGGGGTTGCCGAAGTAGGCGCCGGCGACATTGAGCAGCTTGAAGGCCTTGATCCGTCCGGTACTGGGCACGTGCGGCCCGCGGCACAAATCGAGAAAGCGCGAGGAGGTGTAGTAGCTGACCTGCTCGCCGGCCTCATGGATCTTCTGCAGGATTTCGAGCTTGTACGGCTCGTTCATCCGGCGGAAGAGCGAACGCGCCTCTTCCGGGGAACACTCGTGCCGGACAAAGGGGGCATCCTCGGCGGCGATTTCCGCCATGCGCTTTTCGAACTTCTCGAGGTCCTCTGGCGTGAACGGACGCGGCGGATCGAAGTCGTAGTAAAACCCCTCCTCGATCGGCGGGCCGATGGCGTACCGGGCGCCGGGGACGAGGTCGCACACGGCCTGAGCCATCACGTGGGCGGCGGAGTGGCGGAGGACCGTGAGCCCGTCGGGATCCTCCGGCCCCACCGGG
>DATMBC010000057.1 GCA_035559435.1 bacterium | reverse complement strand
CGGCGGGCGCGTTCCAGCCGGCGATGATCGGATCGATGATCCGCCAGGCGGTCTCGATCTCATCGGAGCGCATAAACAGCGCCGCGTCGCCGCGCAGCGCATCGAGCAGCAGCCGCTCGTAGGCCTCCGGCAGCGGCTCGCCCGGCAGCGATTCATCATAATCGAACTTCATCGCCACCGTCACGGTCTCCTGCGAGGCGCCGGGACGCTTGGCTTCGAACTGCAGACGGATCCCTTCATCGGGCTGGATGCGGATCGACAGTTGGTTGGGCGAGAGGTCCTTCCCCGGCGGCAGATTGAACATCACATGCGGCGGGCTCTGGAAGTGCACATCCACTTCGCTGATCCGTTCCTTGAGCGCCTTGCCCGATCGCAGGTAGAAGGGCACGCCCTTCCAGCGCCAGTTGTCGAGGTAGAGCTTGATTGCCGCGTAGGTCGGGGTGGTCGAATCGGGGGCGACGCCGGGATGGCGACGGTAGCCGTTGTATTGGGCCCGTACCGTGTCGGCGATGTCGACCGGACGGATCGCCGACAGCAGCTTCACCTTCTCGTTGCGCAGCATGTCGGCCTGGAACGACGCCGGCGGCTCCATGGCGATCAGGCAGAGCAGTTGCAGCAGGTGGTTCTGAAACATGTCGCGCGCCACGCCGGCGTGGTCGTAGTAGCCGCCACGGTTGCCGATGTCGACGGTCTCGGCGACGGTGATCTGGACATGGTCGATGTAGCGTCGGTTCCAGACCGGTTCCCAGATGGTGTTGGCGAATCGGAAGTAGAGTATGTTCTGCGCCGTCTCCTTGCCAAGGTAGTGATCGATGCGATATATCTGGCTTTCGGCGAAGACCGCATGCAGCGCGGCGTTGAGGTTGCGCGCGGTGCCGAGGTCGCGACCGAAGGGTTTCTCGATCACGATGTGCCGTCGTCCGCGGCTCTGGTCGGCCATCCCGGCGACGCCGATGTAGGCGGCGGTGGTGGCGTAGTACTCCGGCGCGGTCGCCAAGTAGTACAGGCGCGCACGGTCCGCGGGGTCGAGTCGGGCGAGTGTCTCTTCCAGTTTGCGGTAATCGTCGCTGCGGTCCAGATCGCCCTGGACGTAGTTGATGCGCGCGGCGAAGGCCGTCCAGTCATCGGGATTGGCCACGCCGCCGGCGAGCGTCTCGAGTCCCTCGCGCAGATGCGCACGGAATTCATCATCGGAGTAGGGGCGCCGCGCGAAACCGACCACACGCGTCTCACCCGGCAGTTGCCCCTTGCGGAACAGATGGAAGAGCGCCGGGACCAGTTTGCGCTGGGTCAGATCGCCCGAGGCGCCGAAGATCACAATCGTGGTGGGCGGGATGGATTGCGGGCTCACGTTAAGGTCCTCATCAGCTCTCGGTCTTGACCGCGTGGCCGCCGAATTGCTGGCGCATCGCCGCCAGCAGTTTGTCGGCAAAGGGGGCGGCATCGCGCGAACGGAACCGCCGTTGCAACGCCAGCGTGATCACTGGCGCCGGACAAGCCAGATCGATTGACTCCATGACCGTCCAGCGTCCCTCGCCGGAATCCTCGACATAGGCGGCGATGCCATCGAGATTCGGATTGCCGGCCAAGGCCCGCTCGGTCAGGTCGAGCAGCCAGGACCGCACCACACTGCCATGCTGCCAGATCGCGGCGACCTGATGCAGATCAAGATGCAGTTCCGTCTTGCGTTTCATCAGGTCGAAGCCCTCGGCCATCGCCTGCATCATGCCGTATTCGATGCCGTTGTGGATCATCTTGACGAAATGCCCGGCGCCGCTGGGTCCGACATGCCCCCATCCCTTGTCGGGCGCGGGCGCCAGCGTGGCGAAGATCGGCCGCAGACGATCGACCGCCTCCGACGGACCGCCGATCATCAGACTGTACCCTTCGCTCCTGCCCCAGATGCCGCCGGAGGTGCCGACATCCAGATAGTGGATGCCGGCCTTGCCGGCGGCTGCGGCGCGGCGCATGGAATCTTTGTAATTGGAATTGCCGCCCTCGAGAATCGTGTCGCCGGGCGACAGAAGTTTGATCAGCCCCTGAACCGTGTCCTCGGTGGGCGCGCCGGCGGGAACCATCACCCAGACGGCGCGCGGTGGCGCCAATTTGCCCACCACATCGGCCAGCGAATCGGCCGCGGTGGCGCCTTCGCGCGCGGCGGCGGCGACCGAGTCGCGGCTTGTCGCAAAGGCCACCACGTTGTGGCCCCCGGCCAACAGGCGCGAGGTCATGTTGCCGCCCATCCGTCCCAGCCCAATCATGCCGATTTGCATCAACGGCTCCCCTGACGCTTGAGTATCCGTACACCCGTGGTCCCCGCGACCACGACCTCGGAGGCCATGCCGACAAACAACCCATGTTCGATGATGCCGGTGCGTTGCTTCAGCTGCGTCGCCAAGGCGGCCGGATCGGCGATCGGACCGAAATTGCAGTCGAGGATGAGGTGCCCGTTGGCGGTGCGGAAGGGCGCGCCCTCGCGCAGACGCAACACCGGATGTCCGCCGATCGATTCGATGAACTCGCGCTGGGAGCGCAGGCCATATTCCAGGACTTCGACCGGAACCGCCCACCTGGCGCCCAGCCGCGGCGAAAGTTTCGACTCATCGACCATGATCACCTCACGCCGGGAGGCCTGAGCGACAATCTTCTCGCGCAAGAGCGCCCCGCCACCGCCCTTGATCAGGTTCAGTTGCGGGTCCACTTCGTCGGCGCCATCCACGGTCACATCGATGCGCGGATGCTCTTCGAGTGTCGTCAGCGGGATGCCCAGACGGCGCGACTCCGCCTCGATCTCCGGGGAGCAGGGGATGGCGACGATGTCGCGCAGTTCGCCCCGCGCCAACCGGTCGGCCAGGATACGCACCGCCGCCAACGCGGTCGAGCCATGCCCGAGGCCGACCACCATGCCCGATTGGATGAACCCGACGCCCGCCTCGGCGGCCTGGCGCTTAAGTGTGTCCTGATCCATGCTGTCTCTCCCCTGACTTGCGTTGCCGCAACGATATGCTCATCCGGCCAGGATCGAAACCAGTTTCGCCAATCCGGCGTCCTGATCGCGCAGGTGCACCCGCAGCAGGCGCCGTCCCGCCGCGTGCAGCGCCTCGCCATCGCCGATCGCCTGCGCCAGTTTGAGCGCGCCGAAGCTCAGCGCTGACTCCGGCGCGCCGGCGCGATCGGGGATGGGCAGATCGTTGGCCTCGTCGCATGTGATCTGCACGAACAGGCCATTGCCCCGGTCCCCCTTGTGCAACTGGCCGGTCGAATGGAGAAACCGCGGCCCGTATCCGACCGTGGTGGCGGCATGGAAACGTCGCCGCAATCCCAGACGCAGGCGGGACAACATCTCATCATGCGCCGGCGACGGGGTTAGATAGGCCTGAATGGCGATGTAGTCGCCGAAACGAGTCTGGCCGATAAACCGGCTGATGACTTCCTCGACCGTGCCGGATTCCGCGCCGAAGACCGCGATGCCATTGTCGTCCGCGGACGGATCGACACGCGGCAAATGCCCGGTGGCGCGGAGGTCGGCCAACGCCGCTCGCGCCCGGACCTTGGCGGCTTCGACATCGGGTTGATCGAAGGGATGAATGCCGAGCACATGCCCGGCCACCGCGGTCGCCATCTCCCAGAGAAACATCAATCCGCCGAGATCGGTGGCATCTTCGTAGGTCATCACGATCATCGGATGGCCGGCCTCGCTCAGTTCATGGGCCAGTGCAAGGTGGCTCTCATCCTCGCAGTGCCGGATCAGGACAAAAGCGCGGTCGCCGCCATATTCGGACGGACTCCCCGGCGTCTCCCCGACCACCGGCAGAATGCCGACGCTGTCCTTGCCGGTGCTCTCGGCGATCAATTGCTCCACCCAGTCGCCGAAACTCGCGAGAGGCCCGGGAATGAGGAAGGTCAGTTTGTCGCGTCCCAGTTGCGCCAGGGTGGCGATCACCGCGCCGCAGGCGGCCGATGAATTGCGCGGCACCTCCGCCCGACTCTTTTCCATTTCGTGGATGGCGCTGACCAACACCCGCTCCAGTTCCATCCCGATCAAGGCCGCGGGGACCATCCCGAAATACGACAGCGCCGAATACCGTCCGCCGATCTCCGGATCATTGAGGAAGGTGCGCAGGAATTGGTGGTCGGAAGCGAGTTGCTCGAGACTGGAGCCGGGGTCGGTGATGGCGATGAACCTCTCCCCTGTGCGCTTAATGCCAACGGCATCCGCGACCGCGTTAAAGAAGTACTTGAAGCCAGAGAGTGTTTCGACCGTGCCGCCCGATTTGGTGGCGACGATAAACAGCGTGCGCGTGAGATCAATCCGTTCCTGGATACTCCGCACCGCGCCCGGGTCGGTAGAGTCAAGCACATGGAGACGGAGGAAGCCATCGGCTACCCGCTGTGAGCGGCTGAAGACTTCGGGGGCCAGACTGGAACCCCCCATCCCCAGGAGGACGGCATCGGTCAGGCCGCTGCGGCGGACCTCATCGGCGAATCCGCGCAAATCGCCGACTTCCTCCCACATGCGCGCGGCGATGTCAAGCCAGCCGAGACGATTGGCGATTTCATGAGGTTTGGGCTTCCAGACCGTGTGATCGCGCTGCCAGATGCGTTCAATGACCCGATCCTTGGCCAGATGATCCCAGGCGCGTTGGACCGCCTCCCACTGCGCGGCCGCTTCGAAGGAGATGTGCGTAATCATGTCGGCTGGGCATAGATCCGGTTGTCGGTGGTGATGGCCGCGCCAAGCAGCGCGCGGGCGCGGGCAACGATTTGCTCGGTGGTGATGCCGAACTTCTCATAGAGAACGCCGTCGGGAGCGCTGGCGCCATAGCCTCGCATGCCAATGACCGCGCCCTCCAGCCCGACATACCGTTCCCAGCCGAGCACACCGCCGGCTTCGACCGCGACACGGACGCGGATGTGCGGCGGTAGAACTTGCTCGCGGTACTGATCCGGCTGCGCATCGAACAATTCCCAGGAAGGCATCGCCACGATACGCACCGCGATCCCCTCGGCGGCCAACTGCCGCCCCGCGGCCAATGCCAACGACACCTCGGAACCGGTGCCGATCAGAATCATCTCCGGATCACCGTGCGACTGCCAGAGAGTGTACGCCCCCTGCTGCAGGTGGTGCGCCGGCGCCAGTTCGGCGCGGCCGAGGGTCGGGACTTTCTGGCGGGTGAGGATCAACGCGGTCGGGCCATCGGCGCGAACGAGGGCGCTGCGCCACGCCTCGGCGGTCTCGGCGGGGTCGCAGGGACGGATCACCGTCAGGTTGGGAATGGCGCGCAGGGCCAGCAAATGCTCGATGGGCTGATGCGTCGGGCCATCCTCCCCGAGGCCGATGGAATCATGGGTGAAGACATAGATCACGCGCAGGCCCATCAGCGCCGCCAGACGGATCGCCGGGCGCATGTAATCGGAGAAGGTGAGGAACGTCGCCACATACGGCACAAAGCCGCCATGGAGCGCGATCCCCGACGCGATAGCCGCCATGGCATGCTCGCGCACGCCGAATCGCAGATTGCGCGCGCCGGGCTCAGCCGCCGAATGATCGGGCTGCCCGGCGATCAGGGTCTTGTTGCTCGGCGACAGATCGGCCGAACCGCCAATCAGGGGCAGCGTCGCCGCCAGCGCGTTGATTACCTTGCCGGAGGCATCGCGCGTGGCCATGGCCGCGGTGTTATCATCGAACAGGGTCGCCAACGGTTTGTCCCACCCTTCGATGAGGACGCCCGAGAGCCGCCGTTTCAACTCGACGGCCAAATCAGGGAAGGCGCGCGCGTAATCGGCAACGCGCGCGGTCCATGCCTCCTGCGCGTTCTGCCCACGTACAACCGCCTGACGCATGTGATCGAGGACGTCATCAGGAATGAGGAAGGACGGCTCCAGCGGCCAGCCAAGCGCCTTCTTGGCGGCGCGCAGGTTCTCGGCGCCGAGCGGCTCGCCATGAGTCTTGGCGGTGCCCTGTGTCGGGCTGCCGTAGCCGATGATGGTCCGGCAGATGATCAGCGATGGCCGTGACGTCTCGGCTTGCGCGCGCCGGATCGCGGATTCGACTTCGGCGCCGTCCATGCCGTCGATCGGACCGATCACCTGCCAGCGGTAGGCCTCGAAGCGACGCGCGACATCCTCGCTGAAGGCCAGCGAAGTCGGGCCATCGATCTGGACCCGGTTGTCGTCATAGAGGTAGATCAGTTTCCCCAGCCCGAGATGCCCGGCCAGACTGGCCGCCTCGCCGCTGATTCCCTCCTGCAGGTCGCCGTCGGAGACAATCGCGTAGGTGTAATGGTCGATAATCTCATGCCCCGGCCGGTTGAACTGCGCGGCGAGGGCCCGTTCGGCCAGCGCCATGCCCACGCCGCCGGCAAACCCCTGCCCCAGCGGACCGGTGGTCATCTCGACACCCGGCGTGTGGCCGAACTCAGGATGTCCGGGCGTCCGGCTGCCCCATTGACGGAACTGCCGAATCTCCTCCAGCGGCAGATCGTAGCCGGTCAGATGCAGAAGCGAATACAGCAGCATCGAAGCGTGCCCGGCCGAGAGCACAAACCGGTCGCGGTTGGGCCAGCGCGGATCGCGCGGATTGTGCGACAGGAAGCGGTCCCAGAGAACATGCGCCATCACCGCCATCCCCATCGGGGCGCCGGGATGGCCGGACTTGGCCTTTTCCACCGCGTCGGCGGACAGAAAACGGATCGTGTTGATGCAGCGGGTTTCAAGGTTCGGATCGATCATGTGTCATTCTCCCATCCGGCAGATTACACCCGCGGAATGACGAATGCCAGCAGGAGATTTCCACAAAAAAAGCGACGGGGCCGATCATCGGATCGGCCCCGTGTCGGGTCGGTGCGGCAGCGGCATCGCTCAGTCGGCGGATGAGCCGCCCGCCTCCGGCAGGGTGCCGAAGGATTGCAGCGCCAGGTAGTTCGGGCCGAAGCGCTTGATGTTTTCCAGCTGCTTGTCGAACTCGTCGTAGTGCGCCTCTTCGTCCTTGACCAGTTCCTCGAAGATGTGCTTGGAGGCGGCGTCGGAGTTCTCGCTGCACTTGATGGCGAATTTGTTGTAGACCGCGGCCGCTTCGCGCTCCATTTCGGCGGCGCGTTGGAGAATCTTCTGCGGATCGGTGATCTTCTCCACCGGTCCGGCCGGGGCCATCCTGACATCGCCCTTCAGAAACAGGATCCGTTCGGCGAACTCCTCGACATGGGTCATTTCCATGATGGCGATCCGCTTGAACATCTTCGCCCAGGGTCCATACCCCTGATCGTCGAGGTGGAAATGCCAGTACATGTACTGGTGCACCGCCTGCAGCTCATCGGCGACGCCCTTGTTCAGCATTTCGATGCTCTTCTTTGCGTCCATGGCCGTCCTCCTTGGTCGATCCGTCAATCTACGCGGAATCGCGCCGGCGGTGTGTCAAAAGTCCTATGCGCCGCAACGAAAGGCGCGCAGACAGTCCCGGGAGAGATGCCGGAGGCACGCCGTTGGTTGACTTTCAGGCGGAAGCGGCAAACCAGTGGCGGGTGCGGTTACAGACCGCGCAGACCGAGAGCATGACCGGGACTTCGACCAACACCCCGACCACGGTGGCCAGGGCCGCGCCCGATTCGGGGCCAAACAGCGCGATGGCGGTGGCCACCGCCAGTTCGAAGAAGTTGCTGGCGCCGATCAAGGCCCCCGGCGCGGCAACGTTGTAGGGCACCTTCAACCAGCGCATCAGGCCATAGGCGAGCGAGGAGTTGAAGTAGACCTGGATCAGGATCGGCACGGCGATCAATACCACATGGAAGAACTTCGTGGTGATGTTCTCCGATTGGAAGGCAAAGATGAAGACCAGCGTGAGCAGCAACGCGACGATCGTCACCGGGGACAACCGCGGCAGGAATGTGCCCTCAAACCAGCCGCGGCCATGCACGCGGATCAGCCACAAACGCAGGATGATGCCGATCGCCAGCGGAATCACGATGAAGGCGATCACGGAGTACAGCAGGACCAGGAACGGCACCGACAGCGACGAGGCGCCGCTGACCAGAAAGCGCACCAGCGGCGCAAACAATACCAGCATGATCAGGTCATTGAGCGAGACCTGGACCAGCGTGTAGGCCGGGTCGCCATCGGTGAGGTAACTCCAGACAAAGACCATCGCGGTGCAGGGCGCGGCGGCGAGGATGATGCAGCCGGCGATGTACTGATCGGCCTCGGCGGGAGAAATCCAGGGACTGAACAGGTAGCGGAAAAAGACCCAGCCGATCAACGCCATCGAGAACGGCTTGACCAGCCAGTTGACGACCAGCGTGACCAAAAGCCCGCGCGGCTTGCGGCCGACCTGACGGATCGCGCCGAAGTCGACCTTCATCATCATCGGAATGATCATGAGCCAGATCAGCACCGCGATCGGCAGATTGATCTGGCTCCCCTCGCCAAATTCCAGTCCGCGCAGGACGCCCAGCAGGCCGGGCAGTCCCTTGCCCAGAAGGACACCGAGGACCATGCAGGCCACCACCCAAAGGGTGAGGTTGCGCTCGAAGAATGGCAGTCGGCGGGTGGCCATGGGCAATCGCGCGGCAATTAAGAGATTGGGCGCGAATGTGGCAAGCCGCGAGTGTGGCTATGCAGCGGGAAACAAAGATTCCAACCTCCGGCAAAGATCGCCGGAGGTTGGAATGACGGCCGATTCTTTGGACTGTGGTATGTGACGGATTAGAAGCCGCGGCCGCCGCCACCGCCGCCGCCACCGCCGGAGAAACCGCCGCCGCCGAAGCCGGAGCCGCCCGAACGTCCGCGCGGCGCCGACGACATCACCGAGGTCGCGGTGGTCGACATCGCCCCCAGCCGCGAGGTGAAGGCGGCGGGATGGAAGATGCCGCCGGGCGTGGCGCCGCGATACCACGACGGCGACATTTCGGCGATCCCCTCAAAGGCCTTGGCCCAATTGGCCTCGACCCCGAGCGCCATGGCGTAGGGCAGAAACTTTTCGAACATGTCCGGCCTGAGGTCGGCGCGCGAGAAGCGCGGGCCTTCCACCTTGCGCAGGAACTCCTGGAAGCCGAGGACACCCTCGAGCGCCTCGGCGCCCTTGCGGGTGCGCGCCGGCATGATCAGCCCGAAGCCGACAATGATCAGCCCGGTGAGGATGCCGCCGAGGACCGCGGCAAAGGGGGCGATGCCGAAGCGTTCGGCGGCGGCGCCGCCGAAACCGGCCATCAGAGCGCCGAGCAACACCCCGCTGACCACATACCCCGCCTTGACCCGATCGGGCCGCGCCTTATAGAAGCCGCGCTGCATGAGTCCGTCGAAGAGCCGGTCGCGAATCTTGGGAATGTGCGCATAGAACTTGTTCTTCAGATTGTCCAGCGGCACGAAGTTGACCTCGCCGGTATCGAAGATGCCGTTCATCAGCGCCCATTCGTGCGCCGCCAGTGTCCCCCACTCGTTTACCGGCTTGAGCGCCTGAAAGGAGTAGTCCTTGCTGTCGATGAGGCCGAAGAACTTCTCCTCGTTTTTCTCCTCGATGGCGATGTAACCGCGCGTGGCCAGATGGATGAGCGTGGCGGTGATGTCGCGCATGTCGGGGGAGTCATCGACCAGTGTGCCGACTTCGCCGGGGCTCAGCCCCGCCGGCGGCTCATATTGGACGGCGATCGGGCGCAGCTCGGGGTCGCGTCCGCGGGTGTGCCACAACCAGAACATCAGCGGAAAGACGACAAAGATCGGCACGGCGATCGGCCAGTTGGCCGCAAGGAAACTGCCGGTCTTGTCCAATGCGGTCGGCTCGGCGACAAACCCCTTGTCCCAGCCGACCACCGCGGTCAACCCTTCGCGGAAGTCGAGCGCGCGGTTCATCCGCATGGTGACCATCTGCCCGGCTTTCTCCACGGTGGCGTCCAGGGCGCGCGAACCATAGGCGCCGGTGAAGGCGACCGCGCGCAGACCGGTGGCGGCGTCGGGCAGACGAATCCGCGCGGTGGCCGCTTCGATCGGCATTTCCCATTCGTCGCCAGTGATGTTCCAGTAGAGCTCGTCGTGGTCCTCGAAGAAGGTCAGCGCGTTGTCGACGCGGTACGTGAGCACGATCGTCCGCGCCGCGTCGCTGGCGCCCGGCACCCAGATTTTGAATTCGAGGTAGTGCCGCGCCCGTGAGCGCTCGAACTTCAGCGCGTTGCCCGACTCGTCGGTGATCGTTACCGCCTTCAAGTCCAAGTCGAAGTTGAACCCCTGCGGCGTGCGGTACTTCACCGGGATCGAGCGGATGATCCCGTTCCAGGACCCCTCGAAATAGATGCGGATCTTCTCGGCGACGACGATGTGCCCGTCGGCATGGATGGCGATGTCGGCGTCGAACGATTGGATCGTGATCGAGCGGGCCTGCAGCGGCGCCGTCAGCGCAAGCACAAACAGGATGACGGCGCCGATGGAAGCGCCCCAACGGGCGACGGAAGGGCGCCGCATGTTACGACGCCGCGCCGAAGGAAACCTTTGGGGCCTGGCGCTCGGCCTCGGCGTCCAGCTCAAAGAACTCGCGCGGTTTGAACCCGAACATGTTGGCGATGATGTTCGAGGGGAACATCGCGATCCTGGTGTTCAGGTCGCGCACCACCGCGTTGTAGAAGCGGCGGGCGTTCTGAATGAACTCCTCGATCTCGGACAGTGTCGACTGCAACTGGGTGAAGCTGGCGATTGCCTTCAGGTCGGGATACTGTTCGGCGACGGCAAAGAGGGACTTGAGCGTGCCGGTGAGCATGTTCTCGGCGGCGGCGCGCGCCTCGGGACCCTGCGCGGCCATGGCGATGTTGCGCGCCTTGATCACCGCCTCCAAGGTCGCCTTCTCATGGCCGGCGTAGCCCTTAACCGTTTCCACCAGGTTCGGGATCAAGTCCCAGCGCCGCTTCAACTGCACGTCGATGTCCGACCAGGCGTTTTCGCTCTGCACGCGCAGGCGCACCAGCGCGTTGTAGATGCCGATCACCCAGATCGCGACCACGACGATGATGGCCAACGCAATCAAACCGAACATGCTACCTCCTCCTGCCCCGGGCTTAAGTCCCGGAGTTCTGTCGGTTTTTTTGATACATCGGCGCAAGTATACGTGGGCCCTAACGGAAAGTTGACGGAAATCGGAAACACCGCTGTCGATTGCCTGCCGGCGCCCACGCGCGCGCGCGGCGCGGCGACCACAGAGCGTGCCATGGCATGCAGCGCCCTCAACCGCACCATAAAGCAGTTGTCGTAAGACATTACCACACAAAGCGCTACAATGTATCCACTAACGCGCTCCTCGGCGGCGGAGCAAACGAGTTCTCTGTTCTCGGGCCTGCGATTCGGTGGACGTTCTGCCGAAATAGGAAGGAGGGGCGTGGAGTCCCCAAGCGGAGGTTCGGGTTGGCACAGATCGACGAAATCCTGCGGCACATGAAGGAGTTGGATGCTTCGGATGTCCATCTGGCCACCGGGGCGCCGATCACGTTTCGCATTCGTGGCGAACTGGTCCCGGCCAATGACCGGGCGCTGGCCGCCGCCGAAGTGGAGCTGTTGCTTTACGAGCTCATCGGCAATGAGCAGATCGAGCAGTTTGAGCGGAACTGGGATCTGGACACCGCGCACACCATCGAGGGGTTCGCGCGCTTCCGCGTGAGTCTATTTCGCGACCACCGCGGGCCGGGCGGCGTGCTGCGCATCATTCCCGAAGACCCGCCGCGCCTCGACGAGTTGGGATTCGGCGAGGTGGTGACCCGTCTGGCCGAAACCGCGCGCGGCCTGGTGCTGGTGACCGGCCCGACCAATTCGGGGAAGTCGACGACGCTGGCGGCGATGATCAACCACCTCAACGAGACGACGACCAAACACATCATCACGCTGGAGGATCCGCTTGAGTTTGTCCACCGCAACAAGCGCTGCCTGATCACCCAACGCCAGGTCGGTTCGCACACGCGCGACTTCGCCGCGGCGTTGCGGGCGGCGTTGCGTCAGGACCCGAATGTGATCCTGGTCGGCGAGATGCGCGATCTGGAGACCATCCACCTGGCGCTGACCGCCGCCGAACTGGGGCTCTGCGTGTTCGGGACTCTGCACACCAAGAGCGCGGCGCAGACGGTCAACCGGCTGGTCGACGCCTTCCCCGCCGACCAGCAGGCGCAGATCCGTGTGCTGCTTTCCGAAGGACTGCGCGGCGTCATCGCCCAGCAGCTGTTGCGGCGCGCCGATGGCCGCGGGCGAGTCGCCGCCTGCGAGATCCTGATCAACACGCCGGCGGTCGCCAACATGATCCGCGAAAGCAAGACTTATCAGATTCCCACCGCCATCCAGACCGGGCGCCGCGAGGGCATGCAGTTGCTCGAGCAGCATCTGGCGCAATTGGTCGAGGACGGGATCGTCACCGCCGAGACCGCGCTGGCGGTCGCCAATGGTCCCCTTCCGGCGCTGGCCGCCACCGGCAGCGTCCGCACCCCGGAGCCGGTCGCATGAAGAAGAAACAACGACTCGACGCCATCCTGAAACAACACGGCTGGGTTACCGATGAGCAGATCCAGCAGGGGCTGCGCTTCCAACAGCGGGCCGGCATGCGCTGGGGCTCGACGCTGGTTGGATTGGGCATCATCACCGAAACCCAGCTGGTGGCGGCGCTTTCGGAGCAGTTTGGCACGCCGGTGTGGGACCCGGCCAAGGTGACCCCCGATCCCGGCGCGCTGCGGCTGTTCCGCGAGAGTTGGCTGCGCAAGCGCTCGGTGATGCCGCTGGCGTTCGAGCCGTCCGGCCGCGTGCTGAAAGTGGCGATGGCGGATCCGCACAACTCGATGCTGGCCGACGAAGTGCGTTTTCACGCCAGCGCCAAGTCGGTGCAGGTCTTTGTCGCGCCGCAAATCACGCTCCAGCGGATGTGGGACAGATTCTACGGCGTTCCGTCGGAGGCCTCGCAGATGCAGCCGGCGTCCGACGCGCCTTCCGGGCCGCGGTCCGCGGGGTTGAACCTCAACTTCGCCATCAGCGCCGGCAACGCGGTGGTGGAAGAGTGGACGGGGTCGGTCGAACCGCGGCCGACCGCCCGGGTCCTCCTGTGGCTGACCCAGCCCTTTGTCGCCAAACTCCTGAAGTCGCTTCTGGAGTTTGAGCGCTGCCAGGTGGAGAGCTGGGACTGCCGCACCATCCCCACGGAGGATTGGGATTACATCATCTACGATGACGACAACGCCCAGTCGCACCCCGATAGTCTGGCGAAACTGCGGCGCGAGATCCCGCGCCTCCAGTTGGTGCCGCGTCCTTCGTGGACATCGGCGCTGTTGCGCACGCCGCTGTCGTATGAACGCATGCGCGAAGGGTACATCCAGGTGGCCGAATTTGCGGCGCGGCGGTTGTCGCCGGCCGTGGCGCAGTCCGGCGGCGATGCCGCCCGCTATGCGCTGGCCATGGCGCGGCTCTTGCCGTTGACCCCTTTCGAGGTCGACACTCTGACGGTCGCCTGCGCGCTTACGCCGCTTTTCGACATCCCCGGTGTGACCGCGCCGGAACGCGTGGCTCTGGCACGGGAAATCGGTTGTCCCTACCCGGTCGCGGAATTGCTGCAGGCCGTCGCGACGCCCTTTGACCAGTCCAACGCCGCGCCGGGGCAATCGACCGCCGAATCGCCTTTCGCCGCCCGTGTCTATGCCGTGGTCGCCGCCTTTCTGCGTGAACGTCAGACCAGGATGATCGCGACGATTGAGGAGGCCGGGCAGTTCAGCGAATGGCTGCGGCGCGAGTCGGGCAAGACCTACGATCCGATGGCGGTGGAGGCGCTCTTGCGGGTCGTGCGCGAGGAGATTCTCGAAGGTTTTCTCCCCCCCGGCCCGGCGGAAGTGCTGCTGGTTGCCGATCATTCGATGGAATGGAGCCACCTGAGCCTGCTTTTGGAAAACGAGGGCTGGCGCGTGGTCACCGCAAGTGGGGCATCGGAGGCGCGCTCTTTGACCGAGCGTCGCCATCCCGATGCCGTGGTCTGGGCGGCGGCCGGCGGACTGGACTGGATTCGCTGGCAAACTCAGGCCGCGCCGGGCATCACCAATTTCCTGCTGCTGGAGGAGTTCGACGCGGCCATTGCCCGCGCCGCGCTCGAGGCCGGCTTCGAGGATGTCTGGGGCGGCAATTGGGATGCCGGGGTCGCGGCGGCCAAATTGCGCCGCGCCATCGAGCGCCGTCCACATTTGCCGGCGCGCACCCACACGGTGACCGGCAGTCTCGCCCAGTTACCATTCATCGACATGGTCCAGATTCTCGCCGCCGGATCGCGCAGCGTGCGCATCGAACTGCACAAGGGCAAAGCCAGCGCCCGCATCATCCTCTGGCAGGGGCAGATCCGCTTCGCCGAGGCGGCCGGACAGCTGGGCGAGCAGGCCATCTATGAGGTGCTGAACTGGCACGACGCGACCTTCGCATTATCGCCGGTGGAGACCATGCCGGAAACCAACTGCCACCTGCCCAATGAAGCGATGCTTCTGGAGGGCTGCCGCCTGCTGGACGAGCGTTTGCGCAACGAGCAAAGCGGGCCGATTGTGGCCGCGCCGACCGACGCCTGAGACTGACAGCCGGATGGGGTGCTACAAAGTCCGTTACGTCTCAATGAGCGGCCAATGTCATGCCGAGCGAAGTGACGCATCTGCTGTTTTCAACGATGAACCAGAACAGCGGACCCTTCGCTCCGCTCAGGGTGACAATGCGAGATTCTGGGTTGTTCAGCAACCTGCCGGATACGAAGACGGGCGGGACCGCGGTCCCGCCCGTCGCTGTTTGAGCCAATTCTTCGTGGCTACGATTTCAGGTACTTCTCCCATGCCAGCAGCACCAATTCCTGCGCCACGTCGAGACTGACACGCCCGGTGTTGATCACCATGTGATAGTCGTTGGGGTTATCGATGTCGGCGTGGAGCACGTCCGCATAGAAACGCCGACGGTCCTCGTCGTTGAGTTTGACATGCTCCTGCGCCTGGCGGGGAGTCATGCCCATATGCCGCATCAGATTCTGGACCCGCATTTCGGGCGGGGCGACGACGCGAACATGCAGCCCGCCGCGCGGCCCGAGAATGACATTGGCGCCGCGGCCGAGAATGACGGCATCGCCGTGCTCGGCCAGTGTCGTGATGGTCTTGCACAGAGCGTGGGTGTATTCCGAACGGTCGATGTACCGTCCGGTCAGAATGCCCTCCACCCAGAGCACCACCCCGTTGCGGGTGCGCTCATCGAGCGAGGCGATCAGTCGCTCGCGCGCGCCGGTGTCTTCGACCAGCTGGTCGACGATTTGCCGGTCAATGAATTCGTACTTGAGCGCCTGGGCCAGCCGTCCGGCGAGCGTACGGCCGCCGGAGCCGGTTTCCCGCGACACGGTGATCACCCTGAGCCGGGCCGGCTTCACCTCGCCAGCCGGGGGACGCGCCAGTTGCGCGCGTTCCAGCAGTTGACGGCGGGTCAGTTGGCGGTCGATCAGGGCCTCGATCGATGTCATAGTCGACTCACCTCGTCACCCTATATACGCAGCGGAACGCGGGGACGGTGTCAATCCCGCACATGGCCGGTGGAATTTTTCGGTCGAACGGGCAGGCCGGCCGCGCGGCCGCAGCGAGTCTTTGACGGTCCGGGGTTTTCCTCATAGCTTCGCTGTGCTTCGGCGCGCCGCGCCGCAGAAAGGAGCAGATCATGGCGTCCATTCGCGCCTTTACGACGATTTCCAACGGCATCGGGCTTGGCCAGGCCATCGCGGTGGCCATTTCGTGGTCGGTCAATCACTCCTTGTTGTGGGTCATCCTGCACGGTATCTTCGGTTGGTTTTATGTCATCTACTACGCCCTCGGATTCGGGCATTAGGACTCCCACAGAATGATCAATCTGGCATTCCATGGCGCCGCGCAGACGGTGACCGGCTCCCGTTATCTGGTGCGCGCCGGCCGCGAGACGCTGCTGATCGATTGCGGGATGTTCCAGGGCCTGAAGGAACTGCGTCTGCGGAACTGGGAACCGCCGGATTTCGATCTGGCCGGGCTGGACGCCATTGTCCTGACCCATGCGCACACCGACCACACGGCGTATCTGCCGCGTCTGCACCGATTGGGATTTCGCGGCAAGGTCTACTGTTCGGCGGCCACCGCCAAACTGACCGAAATCATCCTTCTGGATGCCGCGGAACTG
This sequence comes from bacterium, assembly GCA_035559435.1. Taxonomy (NCBI): domain Bacteria; species bacterium. The sequence continues at coordinate 6,890 of DATMBC010000057.1, read as the reverse complement.
CAGGAAGAAGACGCCCAGTACCTGAACAAGAAGGGCGCCTCCAAGCACAAGCCCGCCCAACCGCTGTTCGATGTCTCCGACGCCAAGGCCGTGATCAAACTGCTGCGGCCGGTGAAAATGAACGCCGAGCACCGTCTCTCGCCCCATTTTGCCTTCACGCTGCGCCCGGTGGGGCACATCCTCGGCGCCTGCTCGGTGCGATTGGCCATCCGGGACGGGAATCGTGCCCGTGTGATCTACTTCAGCGGCGATGTGGGCCGTTTCGACTCGCCCCTGCTGCCCGATCCCTTGCCGCCCGAGCCCGCCGACTATCTGGTCATGGAGTCAACCTATGGCGACCGTCTGCACGGCGATCACGACTCGGCCGAGCAACTGGCCGAACTGGTCGACCGGATTGTGGCCAACCGCGGGGTGCTGTTGATCCCCGCTTTCGCGGTCGGACGGGCCCAGCAGGTGGTGTACCTCCTGCACAGGTTGCAGGATGAGAAGCGCATCCCGCGCATCCCGATCCATGTCGACAGTCCGATGGCGCTGGACGCCACCGAGATATTCTACCAGTTTCCCGAATTGCACCGGCTGGATGTCGCCCATCACGGCGGCGACGGAGGAATGTTTTCCCGCAACATCACCTATCATCGCACGCGCGACGAGTCCAAGGCGATCAACGCGCTCGGGGGACCGCGGGTGATCATCTCCGCCAGCGGCATGCTCACCGGCGGGCGTGTCCTGCATCACCTGATGCAGCGCATGGGTCATCCGGAAAACATCATCGCGCTGGCGGGATTCCAGGCGGCGGGCACACGCGGACGCGATCTGGTCGAAGGCCGGCGGGTGTTGCGCTTCCACGGACGCGAGCATGAGGTCCGTGCCCAGGTGGCCGAGATCGACGGATTGTCGGGGCATGCCGATTACGCCGAATTGATGCGCTGGCTAAAGCCGCTGGCGACGGCGCCCGAACGGGTGTTCGTCACGCACGGCGAGCCGATCCCGGCGGCGGCGATGGTCCGGCGGCTGGGCGACGAACGCCAATTCGCCGCCGTGGCGCCGGCCATGGGCGATACCTTCGAATTGTAGGCGCTCATCCTCCGACCCACGGCGCCGATGATTCACCGGACATTGCGATTGGCGATACACGGCTGAATTTGTATTATTCCACCGTCGGGGGGACTTGGTGACGCACCCGCCGGCTTCTGAATCCGCAGCAGGTTGTCCGGTTCGCATCCGATCCGATATCAAGGAGTCTTCGCATGCTTCTCATCAACGCGCGACGTTTGCCTGGCGCCCTGGGCATCCTGACGTTGGCGCTCTGGGCCGTGCCGACGCCGGCGGCCGGCGCGACCGCAGTGCAAGTCGCCGGCAACCTGCTGCGCCCGCTCTATGTTACGCAAGCGCCCGGGGACTTCGAGCGGCTGTTCATTGTTGAACAAAATGGCCGGATCCGGATTCTCCTGAACGGCGTGGTGCTCGACTCCGCCTTTCTCAATGTCGACCCGATTTCCAGTTGCTGCGGCGAGCGCGGCCTGCTCGGGCTGGCCTTTCATCCCGATTACCAGAACAACGGGTACTTTTACATCAATTACACCAACACGCTCGGCAACACCGTCATCGCGCGCTACTCGGTCTCGGGCGATCCCAACATCGCCGATCCTGGCAGCGGCGTCACGATCAAGACCTACACGCAACCCGAAGCAAATCACAACGGCGGCTGCCTGCAATTCGGACCCGACGGCATGCTCTATGTTTCCTCCGGCGACGGCGGCGGATCCAACGACCAGCACGGCGCCACCGGCAACGGGCAGAATCTGAACACGCTACTGGGGAAGATTCTCCGGCTCGACGTTGATACCACCAGTCCCTATGTGCCGGCCGACAATCCGTTTGTCGGCCTGGCCAATCATCGCGAAGAGATCTGGGCCTACGGGGTGCGCAACCCATGGCGCTTCGCATTCGATCGCCTGACCGGCGACATGTACATGGCCGATGTCGGGCAGGATGCGCGCGAGGAGATCAATTTCGAGCCCGACAGCGCGGTGGGCGGACGCAACTACGGCTGGCGCTGCATGGAAGGCACCAACTGCACCGGTCTCACGGGCTGCACGTGCAACGGCCCGACGCTGACGCTCCCGATCCATGAGTACCCGCACCAGGCCGCCTGCCAGTCGATTACCGGCGGGTATGTGTACCGCGGCTGCGCCCTGCCGGAACTGGAGGGCCACTACTTCTATGCGGAGTATTGCACCGGACAGATCTGGAGTTTCCGCTACGACGGCGCGACCAAGACCGATTCGACGGAATGGACCGCGACATTGGATCCGGCCGGCTTCGATGAGATTGTGGCGGTCTCCTCTTTCGGCCAGGACCTCCTGGGCGAACTCTACATCTGCGACTATGGCGACGGCGAAGTTTACAAGATCGTGCCCGACGCTTTCACCGACTGCAACGCCAACCTGGTGCCCGACAGTTGCGAGATCGCCGCGGGGATGGCCGCCGACGTGAACGGCAATCAGATTCCCGATGACTGCGAGTGCGCCTGCCCGTGCGCCGGCGACCCCGCCTGCGACGGCGTCCGCGTCAATGTGCTCGATGTCGTGGAGACGGTGAATGTCGCATTCCGCGGCGCGGCGCCGACCTCCGACACATTTTGCCCATACGAGCGCAGTGACGTGGACTGCACCGGCGCGACGACGGTCACCGATGTCGTGCGCGTGGTCAATGTCGCCTTCCGCGGCGGCCTGCCACAGACCGAATTCTGCGCGCCCTGCCCGTGATACCGACACCCGGCGTCCATGAGAATGGGGCGCGCCTGGGCGCGCCCCATTCATTTTGCTCGGACACCGGGGACTAGTTCTGAATGCCCTGCCGGCGATACTTCTCTTTGTACTTTTCCCAGAGCACCTTCTGCTTGTCGGTCAGATCGATGCGGCGTCCATCGATGTAGGCGTCGACCACGTGGGTGGGAATATCGAGGATGTCGCCGTCGGCGACCAGCAGGGTCGCCTGCTTGCCAATCGCCAGCGAGCCATAGCGATCGGCGACGCCAAGGATCTGCGCCGGGTAGAGCGTGATCGCCTTGAGCGCCTCATCGCGCGGCAGGCCGAACGACGCCGCGGTGGCGGCATGATAGGGCAGATTGCGCACGTTGGAGGCCCCCCCGCCGCCGGTGACGCAGAAGCGGATGCCGGCCTGGTGCAGACGCGCCGGCACGGTGAAGGGGGCATCATACGGATCATCGTCGCGGGTGGGCAGACGGTGAATGCCGTCGACGATGACCGCGATGTCGTTGGCCTTGAGCAGTGCGGCGCAGAGTGGCGCGTCATAGCCGCCGCGGATCGTGACTTTGAGCTTTTCGCTCTCCGCAAAGGCGACGGCCGCCTGGATCTGCTGGATGTCGTCGGCCTCGATGATCACCGGCAAGCGTCCATCCAGGACCGGGATCATCGCCTCCCAGCGGGCATCGAACGCGGGCGGTGTTCCGCCGGCCTGGCGCGCCGCCCGATAGGCGCGGGCATCGGCGAAGGCCTGACGCACCGCGCGCAATTGCTGGTCGCGACGCTCCAGTTGCGTCTCATCCGATTCCTGGTTCCACCAGGCGGTGAAGGGCCGCATGCGCGGCCAGTTGATGTGCATGGCGACCGGCGCCTGGGCGGTCAGATCCTCCCAGGTCCAGCCATCCAGACGCAGAAGCGCGGAGGTGCCGGAGATGACGCCGCCGGAGGGCGAGGACAAGACCAAAAGGACGCCATTGGAGCGCGTCACCGGAATGATCTCGCTTTCAGGATTGACCGCGACCTCGGCTTTGACATTGGGATTGATCGTGCCGGTCTCGCTGGCGTCGTTGGTGGCCCGCACCGACCCGACTTCCGTCAGGCCGATGCTGGTGTTGGCGTCGATCAGACTGGGGTATATGTGCTTTCCGGCGCAATCGATGCGCTCGGCGTTGGCGGGCACGGTGACACTGGCGCCCAGCGCCGTGATCCGGCCATTCTCGAAGACGATGGTGCCGTTGGCGATGTCCGGCCCATCGACGGTGTGGATCGTGCCGCCGACCAACGCGATCGGCTGGCTCTGCGGCGGAGCGGGCGTCGGCACCGCCGCCGACGCCAACGTCGGGAGGATCGCCGCCATCGTCAGTGTCAGAATCAGGTCTTGGCGTCGCATGGCTACTCTTCCTCCTCGTCGTCGTGGAAGCCGCAGAAGATGTCGTGACGGGGCCACATACGTTTGCGTTCGCCGCCGCCGCCTTCTCCCTCATCGCCGGAATCGAGGATTTTCTGGATGAGCGTGGCGCGCATTGTGGTCAGTTCCGCGCGGCGACGGGCATCGTCTTCGCGATCGAAGTACTTGCGGCCGTCGACCCAGGTCTGCTCGCAGACCGCCATGGCCGACAGCGGCGAATCACTCCAGACCGCCAGATCGGCGTCTTTGCCGACCTCCAGCGACCCGACCCGCCCCTGGATGCCCAGTTGGATGGCGGGATTGAGCGTGACAAACTTCAGCGCGTCTTCCGCCGACACGCCGCCGTATTTCATCGCTTTGGCCGCCTCGGTGTTCAAGCGGCGCGCCAGTTCGTTGGAGTCGGAGTTGAACGAGACCACGACGCCGGCGTTGTGCATCAGCGCGCCGTTGTAGGGGATGGCGTCGACCACCTCCATCTTATAGGCCCACCAATCGGAGAATGACGACCCCCCGACTCCATGCCGGGCCATCACGTCGGCGATCTTGTATCCTTCGAGGATGTGCTGGAAGGTCTTGATGCGGACGCCGAAGTCCTCGCAGACGCGCATGAGCGCCAGAATTTCATCCTGGCGATACGAATGGCAATGGATGTCGCGGCGGCCATCGAGGATTTCGACAATGGCGTCCAACTCCAGATCGCGCCGGGGCGGGACACCCCGCTTGGTTTTGTTCCAGGATTCCCAGCGCGCCTTGTACTGGCGGGCGGCGGTGAATTCATCGCGCACCAGCTGTTCGACACCCATGCGCGATTGCGGGTAGCGCGTGTTGAAGCGGTCCCCCCAATTGCTCTGCTTGACATTCTCGCCGAGGGCGAACTTGATGCCCTGCGGCGCGCCCTCGAACTTGAGGTCTTCCGGCCCGACGCCCCAGCGCATTTTGATGATCTGGTTCTGCCCGCCGATGGTGTTGGCCGAACCGTGCAGGACATTCGCGGCGGTCACGCCTCCGGCCAGTTGGCGGTAGACGGCATCGTCGTCGGGATTGATAAAGTCGCCGATGCGCACTTCCGCGCTGATCGTCTGGCCGGACTCGTTGACGCCGCCGTCGGTGGCGCTGTGCGAATGGCAGTCGATGATGCCCGGCGCGATATGCTTGCCGGTGGCGTCGACAACCACGGCGCCGGCGGGCGCGGCCAGGTTCTGTCCCACCGCCGCGATCTTGCCGCCCTGGATCAAGACCGAGCCATTCTCTATTTTGCCCTGCGGTCCGCAGGTCCAGACCGTGGCGTTGCGGAACAGGATGGTCTGCTGCGCCGGCTGCGTTTTGTTGCCGAATGCCATCATCGGCTGGATGACATCGTAGGTCGCCATCTGCGGCGGCTTCGGCTTGCTGGTGTCCGGCTCGGGGGCGAAAGGCCTGGACAGCGTCGCGCTCCAGCTGAAGGCGCGCCCGTCGGCCCAGACACCATCGCCGAGCAACTGCTCTCCCGACTTGGTGGCGCTCATCCGCACCACCCCCGGCCAGCCCAGCGAATCGCCTTTGAAGGAGACACCGAGACGGGCATCGTTCATCGCCGCTTCGGCGAGCTTGGCGTCCTTGCTGTTTTTAACGATGCTGCCGGAGAGCTTGGCGGGCTCGCCTTTGAGCTTGAGCGTCACGGTGTCGGTCGGCGCCTGCTGGTCGGACAGACGCACCGTCCACTCGCCGCGCAGATCGGCGACCGGCGCGGTCTTGACCTCGTAGCGACGGCCATCGACCCAGGTTTCGAGCACCTCGGTCTTGTCTTCGAAGATGTCCCCGGAGGCGACCACGAGATTGCCGGCCTTGCCGACGGCGATGGAGCCGAGACGGTCGGCGACACCATACAATTGCGCCGGCGTCAGCGTGAGCGCGCGCAACGCCGCGCTCTTGTCGAGGCCGCGCGCGACCGCCTTGCGCACCCCGCCCAGAAACTCCTTGGCGTCCTTCAAGCCGTTTGAGGTAAACGCAATGGTCACGCCCGCCTTCGCCAAACGACCGGCGTTTTCCGGCGCGATGTCCCAGTGCATGAGCGAGGTGAGTGAAACGGCGAGAGCGTCTTCGGGGGTCTTCACCGACGGCGCCTTGGGGAAGTTGACCGGCAGGATGATGGGCCGCCCGGTTGCGGCGACCAAGTCGAGGCGCTGGTATTCCTCGTTGTTGCCGCGCACGATGGCGTTGAGGCCTAATTCGCGCGCGACACGGTCGGCGCGCAGCGTGTAAAGCTCATCGGAGGCATCGAAGATCACCGGCGCCCGCCCACCGAGAAATCCCTGCATGGCCTCCAGCGCATCGTTGCGCTCCGGCCGCGACAACGCGCGATCGCGCCGGTAGGCATCCCACGCCTGACGGTACCAGTCGGCGTCATAGAAGGCCTGCCGCACCAGGGCGTAGGCCCCCATCGGCGATCCGGGGTAACCATCATCGTCGCCAAAGCCGCCGCGGGCGGTCAGCGCGACGTGCAGCGCCACACGGTCCTTGAGAATGGTCGCGGCGCCGTCGCCGTCGCCGGTGGTCACCAGCGCGCTGGCGCCCTTGATCACGCCCTGCGCGGGGGCAACCAGTCGCGTCGCGATTCCCTGCGAACGGAGAACCTTGTTGGCATCTTTGTCCGGTTGGAAGAGAAGATCGGCACGCGTCTGGGGGACGACCTGGGGATTCCAATAGTTTGCGCCGGGCTTGCTGGCGGGGGTGCC
>DATMBC010000056.1 GCA_035559435.1 bacterium | reverse complement strand
CTTCGCCGACGTTGAAGCCCCGCCTCCGTCACTGACATCCTACATCCGTCCCGAGGTCAAGCGCAGTCTGTGGCAGTTAATCAACACCGCCGGACCGTTTGCCCTGCTCTGGTATGCGACGTACCGGAGTCTGGAGTATTCATACTGGCTCACGCTGCTTCTCGCGGTGCCGACCGGCGCGTTCCTGGTGCGGTTGTTCATCTTCCAGCACGATTGCGGGCATGGGTCGTTTTTCCCGAAGCAATCGTGGAACAACTTCCTCGGCACGATTCTCGGAGTGCTGACCTTCACGCCCTACGATTATTGGCGGCGCACACACGCCATCCATCACGCGACCTCGGGGAATCTGGACCGTCGCGATTTCGGCGATGTGACGACGCTGACGGTCGCCGAATACCGGGAACTGAGCCGGTGGCGGCGGTTGGGATACCGGGTGTACCGTCATCCCCTGACCTTGTTTGTCGTCGGGCCCGCCTACCAGTTCCTGCTGAAGCATCGTCTGCCGCTGGACATGCCGTGGTCATGGAAGCGCGAGTGGCGCAGCGTGATGCTGACCAATGCGTTGATCATCGGACTGGCGGTGGCGGCCGCGGCGCTCATCGGCTGGAGCGCGCTGCTCAAGGTGCAGCTGCCGGTGATCCTGATCGCCGGGACGCTGGGGGTGTGGCTGTTTTACATCCAGCACCAGTTTGAGGACACCTACTGGCGCGAGGAGCCGGAGTGGAATTACCGCGAGGCGAGCCTGCGCGGCAGTTCCTACTACGATCTGCCGCCGGCGCTCAACTGGCTGACCGGCAACATCGGGGTGCACCATGTGCACCATCTCTGCAGCCGGATTCCGAACTACCGTCTGCATCAGGCGCTGGCCGAGAATGAATTCCTGCAGAAGAACGTCACGCGGCTGACGCTGCGCGACAGTCTGCGCTGTGTGGGGTTCAAGCTGTGGGATGAGGAGACGCGGCAGATGGTGGGGTTTGACGAGCGCTGACCGATCTGACCAGTCAGATGACGCAGGGGCGTAGTGCATACGCCCCTTTTTCATGCGGCGCAGTGAGCGGGGATCAGCGAGCGCGTTACGAATGGGCGCCTTCGAGACAGAGCGTGAGAAATGCGCGGATGGAGCAGGGCGTACGCAACACGCCCCGACGAATGATTTGCGAAGTCATGTTCGATCCAGTACGAGCGACGCCGAGGCGGGCTACCGTTTTCGGCGGGGTTTGGCGTTGACGAGTTCGGCGGCCAGTTCGAGCGCGCGGTCAGTGACCTCATCGCCGGCGATCATGCGCGCCAGTTCCTGAACGCGGGCATCGCCGGAGAGCGGCTCGACGATCACGCGGGCGCGTCCGGCGGTCGTCTTCTTGGTGATGCGGAAGTGGGTGTCGGCGACGGTGGCCAGTTGCTGCAGGTGGGTGATCAGGAAGACCTGCGCATCGCCGGCCAGCGCTTTGATCTCGCGGGCGACGGCGTGGGCGGTCTGCCCGCCGATGCCGGAGTCGATCTCATCGAAAATGTAGAGCGGGGGCGCCATCGGAGCGGACGGTGAACCGCGCCGGGGCCTCGTCGCAGCACGTTGTGCCCCGTTGTCCTGAATCGCCGACTTGAAGGCCAGAAGCAGGCGGGAGAGTTCGCCGCCGGAGGCAATCTTGTGCAGGGGCTTGAAGCCCTCGGCGGGATTGGCCTCAAAGAGAAACTGGGCAGACTCGGCGCCGGTGTCATGCAGGCGGTGGCCGTCAATCACCAATCCGCCCTCGGTGTGCGGTGTCAGGTCGATGCGCACCGCCGCTTTGGCCATGCCGAGACGCGCGATGACCGCGTTGGCGCCGGCGGCCAGCGATTTGGCGGCGGTGTGGCGTTTGATCGATAGATCGGCGCACAAAGCGACCAGCGTGTCTTCGAGCTGACGGCGGCGCGCCGCCGCGGCGCGCAACTGATCGTCGAGCGCGGCCGACGAGGACTGCTCGGATTCGAGTTCGGCCAGACGGGCGAGAATGGCGGCGACGGAGTCGCCATACTTCTTCTTCAGCCGGTAGATCTCCGACAGACGCGTCTCGATCTGATCGGCGCGCATCGGATCGAAGGCGAGACTGTCGCGGTAGTGGGTGAGGGCGCGCACGGCATCGACCACGGCATCGCCGGCGGCGGTGAGCGGCGCGACAATCTCCTGCCAGCGCGGGTCAATGTGGGCGGCGTTTTCGGCCTCGCGGCGGGCGCGTCCGATGGCCCCCTCGACCGACGACTCCTCGTCGGTGAGCAGTTGCAGCGCCAGTTCGGCGGATTCGGCCAGACGGCGCGCATGCTTGAGGACGGTGGCCTCGGCCTTCAATTGCTCTTCCTCATCGGGCTGCAACGCGGCGGCGCGGATTTCGCCCATCTGGAAGGCGCGCAGCTCCTCTTCCTCGCGGCGACGGGCGATGCGCGCCTCGAGATCGCGGATGCTCTGCGTGACGGCCGACAGTTCGGACCAGGTGGATTGGACCCGTTCTGCGGTCGCGATGGCGGCAGCGGCGCGGTCGAGCCATTCGAGGTGGCGCGACGGATCCAGCAACACCTGGTGCGCGTGCTGGCCGCAGTGGTCGGCCAGTGATTCGCCGAGCGTCGCCAGTTCGGCGAGCGTGAGTTGTTCCTCGTCGCGGAAGCAGCGCGAACGCCCGGCGGCGCTCAGTTCGCGGCGGATGACCGTGCCGTCGAAGTCCCCCTCCACCACGGCGCGGTCGGCGCCGGTGCGGATCATCTCGACACCGGTCTTTCCGCCCAGCAGGAAGCGGATCGCTTCGACGAGGATGGTCTTGCCCGCGCCGGTTTCGCCGGTGAACACGGTCAGGCCGGGAGTGAAGGACAGCTCGAGGTCCTCGATAATGGCGAAGTTGCGGATGTGCAGACGGCGGAGCATGGCGCTGTGTGGGCGGATGTCCCGGTTCCCGCTCCGCGATCAACCGGACGGGGGGCGGGGGCTTCTATCCGCGCTCAAGTAACAACGCCAGCAACAGAAACAAAACACCGAATGCCCAGAGCGCGATGGCGACATACAATTGTTGGATCTTCTTGCGGGCGATCCGTGCCACCGCCTGCCGGGTGGAATCGGGCGAGTTGGCGAAGTAGCGGTAGCGGCGGACGATGAAAACACGCAATGCCGCGATCGCCGAGAGTGTCCAGAGCCCCAGCGGCACAAGCCAGAAGACCAGCTCCTCCCCCACCGCGCCATAGAGCAACGCCGCGACCACCAACGCCCAGGCCACCAGCGAGAGCGCCAGGAGGCCGCCCGCGGCGGTGTGCGCGCTCGTCAGCATGCCCAGCTGCACCTGACGCATCGCCTGCGGCCAGAAGAGATCCTCGTCGGTGGGAATCTCCCCCTGGCGGGCGCGGATGTCGAGATCGTTGGGCATCGGGGCTGAGCGTCTCAGGGCTGGATCACCATCGTCCGATGGCAGTGGTCGCAGGCAACCAGGAGTCGTTTGGGCAGATCGAGTTTCAGATTCTGACGGCCGTCGATGGATTGACGCAGGTCGGTCTGGCCGTTTTCCAGTTCGTGGGCCAGATCGATTTGGGCGTCCTTGCCGCAATGCGGGCACTTGTATGATTCAGGCATGGTGTTCATGGCGCCGTGGGGATGATATCGGCGGCGGGGAAAAAAGACAAGATTGAAGCGGATGCAGTGGGGGTGAACAAAGATTGCTTCGCCCCGCAAAGAGCGCGGGGCTCGCAATGACGGAGGGTAACAAAGATTCCAAGCCGGCAAAGAGCGCCGGTTTGGAATGACGGGATTTGGCTGATGGGCAGCGTGGGAACCTCCTCGTCATTGCGAGGAAGAGTCCGCCGGAGGCGGACGACGACGCCTGTCCGCCGCGGCGGAAAGCAATCTCTTTTGGCTCGGCGCAGGGGAAACAAAGATTGCTTCGCCCCGCAAAGAGCGCGGGGCTCGCAATGACGGGGGGGTAACAAAGATTCCAAGCCGGCAAAGAGCGCCGGCTTGGAATGACGGGATTTGGCTGATGGTCGGCGGGTGAACCTCCTCGTCATTGCGAGGAAGAGTCCGCCGGAGGCGGACGACGACGCCTGTCCGCCGCGGCGGAAAGAAATCTTTGTTCGGCCCTTACAGTTTCACCAGCTCCACGCGACGGTTGTTCTGGCGGCCTTCGGGTGTGTCGTTGCCGGCGACCGGCTTGGTCTCGCCGAAGCCCTGCGATTCGAGGCGGGCCGCGTCGATCTTGTGATGCTCGATCAGGTATCCCTTGACCGCGGCGGCGCGTTTCTCCGAGAGCGTCTGATTGGACGCGTCATCGCCCACGTTGTCGGTGTGCCCCTCGATCAACAGTTTCAGTTCCGGATGATCGGTCAGCATCTGCCCGATCTCCTTGAGCGTCGGCGTCGACTCGGGACGGATCTTGTCGGAGCCGGAGTCGAAGAGGATGCCGTGGGTCGCGACGCGCCCGTCGGCGGCGAGAGCGTCGTAGATGGTCTTGTCGCTGACGGCAACGCGGAAGTTGGTGAACATCACCGGCCGCTCGGTCTGCGCGTAGGTGTCGAACCAAAGAGCGTTGCTCCGGGTGAAGGCGGTCTTCGGGACGTTGGCGACACGGGTCTCGTTGATGTAAGCCTTCATGTACTTGCCGTCGCCGAGAATGCGGCAGTGGTAGACGTCCTCGAACACTTCATCGGGCAGGTGCAGCGAGGCGATATACGCCTTCGTTCTGTTGAGGAACAGCCCGGCGTACTGGTCCCAGGGGTTGACACAGAAACAGGTCTGCGCTTCGGTCAACTCACGGTTGTCCCAATCGTCGCGGGCGCTGCCGCAGAGGTTGGTCTCGTTCCAGCCGTAGGGGGCATACATGTCGAACTCGATGGTGAACTTGTCGGGCAGCACCTCGGGCAGGGGGATCTGGAAGCGGCTGTCGCTGGAGGCGCGCAGCCAGCGCTGCCCCTTCCATTCGGCGACCTCCATGTTGCCTTCGATGAACTCGAGGCGCTGGGGGAAGTTGCCGACCACGTCTTTGGAGAAATCATCGAAGAAGATGACACGGCTGCCGGGCACAAAGTCGTAGTTGACCCAGACGCCGGCACCGGGCTCCTGCTTTTCGGCGGCCGCGTCGCCGGCGGCGGCTTCGCCCTTGGCGGATTCGCCCTGCGGCGACGTGGACTCTTCGGCCGGGGCCTCTTCCTTGCCTTCGACCGCCTCCTGGGCTTTTTTCTCGGCTTCCTTCTTGGCTTTCTCTTCGGCCTTCTTTTTCAGCCCGCCCAACTGGGCCTGGGCCGGCTCGATGTTCCAGGCGCCGATCAGGGCCCCGATCAGCACTGCCAGCAGCATTCCGCGCGCGCTCATGACCGCCTCATTTCTGTTTGGTGTCGTGTCCGTTCCGGCGTGACGCCAACCACTCGTGCGAAAGTAATCGCGCCACGCCCATTCGCCAAGGACGGCTTCAAGGGGTTTATGTGCGGGCCGGACTTTATTTGTGACCGAATAGGGATGAAATGAAAACGCCCGGGCGGAGTTCGGTCGCTCACGCCCGGGTTCGGTGGGTAGACACGGTGTGGCGGATAGTAGGCCCCTACCGCTGACCGAACAGCGTCCCCCACACTGCTTTAGTAGTGTCAAGCCGCTCCGAGTTACAAAACCCCGGCATCTTTTTCCCCTTTTTCAGTCCTCATTTTCCACCCTCTTGTTTGGCAACGGGTTACCACCCCCATATCATTTTGTGCTTTTCTCCCTCTCCGCCGGTCTTGACAACTGAACATTTGAGCAGTATCCTACGTACGAGCAGACAGAGCCCGCCTTCCTCAGGCCGGGACTCAGATCAGGGATACAAAGCGGGCACGGTGTGACGGTGCCTTCACGAACGACTCGGGACAAAGGGGTGTCGCAGATGGCGCGGGCGATGCGGAAGGCGGATGAGGGCGCGATGGAGCCGGTGGCACCGTCGCGGGAAAGCGAGCACGGGGCGGCGCACCACCGCGTGATGTCGGTGCCTCTGTGTCTGTGCGGGACGCCGCTGGTGACGGATCTGGTGTTGGGGGTGTGGGTGTGCGGGCATTGCGGGCGGTCGTTTTGCCGTGACTGCGGCGGGACGATGGCGCGTGTGGGCGGCTGCGACACCTGCACGGTGTGCGGGATGGGGCTGTGCGGGTGAGCGCGATGCCGAAGACGGGAGCGCCGACACCGCGGCCTGAAAAGGCCCTTTCCATGCGGCCCGATGCGCGCGCGATGATCCAGCGGGCGCGTCGGCTGCGCCGGACGATGTCGAACATCGAAAATCGTGTCTGGGGATTTCTGCGCAACGGGCACCTGGAGGGGCTCAAGTTCCGTCGCCAGCATCCCATCGGGCGGTATGTGGTCGACTTCTACTGCCACGAGCGCCGTTTGGTGATCGAAATCGACGGCGCCTCGCATGCGGGACAGCATGACGCGGACCGGGTCCGCGCGCAATGGTTGAGCGACCACGGATTCCGGGTGATCCGGTTTGCGAATGAGGATGTCCTGAAGAATGCGGAGGGTGTGCGGGCGGCGATTCGGGAGGCCTGCCGCGGGGCGGGGGCCCTCACCCGATTCGCCTTCGGCGAATCGACCTCTCCCAAAGGGAGAGGTGAACGAGCCAATCTTCAAGCGAATCGTAACACCCCAAATCCTTCGAACACGCCGGCAGGTTCATCATTCGCCGAAGGCGAATCGGCCTCTCCCAAAGGGAGAGGTGAACGAGCAGACCTTCAAACGAATCGTAACAACCCAAATCCTTCGAACGCGCCGGCAGGTTCATCGCCGATGATTGCATCCCATCGCAAGCACCCGGCCCCGGATATGTTCACCTCCCCCTCAGGGGGAGGTCGTTTTGCCGCAGGCAAAACGGGTGAGGGGTCGCTGGCGCCAGGTGCCCTCACCCGATTCACCTTCGGCGAATCGACCTCTCCCAAAGGGAGAGGTGAACGAGTGTCTATTCGAGCGAGTTGCGGTGCCCAAAGATCTCCGAACATGCTGTCAGGTGCATCGCCGATGAGCGAATCGCGTGGTGATCGCCGGGGTGCGGCAAGGTTCACCTCCCCCGCAGGGAGAGGTGAACGAGCAGGTATTCCAGTGGATCGCAGCATCCAGAGACCTTCGAACACGCTTCCAGTGAATCGCGGCGGGCGGGGAGTTCGGGGTCGTCACCAAGAGGAGTGATGAAGCTTTCGCGGCTGACAGAGTATGGCATCTCCGAGCGGTTTCTGGCGCGGTGGGGCGCGACGACCGGGGCGGAGTTGCTGGATTGGCAGGCGGACGCGGTGCGCGCGCATGATCTGTGCGGGCGCGGGAGTTTGATTGTGGTCGCGCCGACCTCGTCGGGAAAGACCTTCCTGGCGGAGGTGGCGGCGGCGGGTTCGTTGGCGCGGCGGCGCCGGGTGGTGTATGTGGCGCCGCTGAAGGCGCTGGTCGCGCAGAAGCACGAGCGTTGGCACGAAATCTTTGCCCTCCCCCCGCTGGGGTTTCGTGTGGCGGTCTCGACGCGCGACCGGCGCGGCGCCGACGGGCGTTTGCGGCGCGGGGATTTCGACATCGCGGTCACGGTCTATGAGAAGTTCCATGCGCTGTTGCTGTCGCACCTGGATCTGCTTTCGGCGATCGACCTGGTGATTTTCGATGAGCCGCAACTGTTGGGCGATGCGCGGCGCGGGCCGGTGGTGGCGTCGCTGTGCGATGTGCTGGCGGCGGCGGCACATCGGCCGCGGGTGCTCCTGCTGGCGTCGCATCTGCCGCAGGCGGAGGCGTTGTCGCGCTATCTGCGCGCGCCGGTGTTGACGGTGCGGCGGCGTCCGGTGGAGCTGCGTCTCGGGGTGCTGCACGAGGGGCGGTTCCGTTTCCGCGAGCACAATTCCGCCGAGACCGGCGAGGAGACGCTGCCCTGGGACAGCACGTTGCCGGAGGCGGAGCGTCCGTTGGCGCTGCTGGATGCGCTGGCCGATCGCGGCGAGCGCATCCTGGTGTTTTGCCCGTCGAAATCCGACTGCCACCGTCGGGCGCAGGCGCTGGCCGAGCGCCGCGTCGCGGCGCCGGTCCTGACGGAGGAGGATCGCTGGGCGATTCGCAGCGGTCCCTCGCTGGCCGGGCCGTTGGCGCATTGGCTGGAGCATGGAGTGGGTGTGCATCACGCCGACCTGACACCGCAGCAGCGGACCTTGGTGGAGCAGTTGTTTGCGCGCGGGCAGTTGGCGGCGCTCTTCTGCACCGGGACATTGGCCTGGGGGGTGAATCTGCCGGCGACGGCCGCGTTTGTCGACGCGGAGAAATACAGCGGCGGGCCCTACACCGGGCATCCGGTGCCGACGCCGCTGGCGCGTCTGGAGTTCGAAGGCATGGCCGGACGCGCCGGGCGTCTGGGACTCTCCGGCAACGCGGGCGCGCCGGGGCGGGGTGTGCTCTGGAGCCACAGCGAGTGCGAAGCGGAGTTGCTGTGGCAGGCCTACATCGCGCCGGACGCATCGGCGCCGGAACCGGCGCCGATGGCCGCCTTTCCGCCGGAGCGGCGGTTGCTGGATTGGGTGGTCTGCGGTTTGGCGCGGCGATTGGAAGATGCGGCGGCGATCGCGGCCCGGTCGCCGTTTGCGGGCGCGGCGGCAGCGTCGTCCTCCGTGGAGGGGGCGTTGGCGCGGTTGGCGCGGGCGGGGTTGGTGATCGTGGATCCGGAGGGATATCTGAGTTCGACGCCGCGCGGGGCGATTGCGGCGACGGCGGGGATTGGCATCGAGACGGCGGCGGCGTTGACGCGGGCGCTGGATGCCGCCAGCGATTTTGATCCGGCGTTGTGGATCGCGTTTCTGGCGACGCGTCCCGAGGCGGCGGAGGCGCGTTTGACACAGCCGCCGCCGCGGGAGGCGGCGTCGGTGTGGCTGTCGCGTTTCGGCGAGGATTTCCTCACCGCGCTGGGGCGGCGTTTTGCGCACGATCCCGCGGCGGTGACGGGCGCGTTTGCCACGGCGGCGGCGCAGGCGCGCGCGATGCTGACGGCGCTTGTGCTCGACGATTGGATGCACGGGGTCGACACGCGGCAAATCGAGCAGCGGTACCGTCTGCCGGTGGGGCGTCTGGAGCCGGTGGCGGACACGTTGTCGTGGCTTTTGGAGACGGCGGGGGCATGGGCGCAGGCGACGCCGGCGACGGCGCGGTTTGCGCGCGAGTTGACACGCGCCGCCTTCCGGACGCGGCATGGCGTGCCGGAGAGCGCCGCGGCCTTGGTCGACGCGTTGGGCGGGCTTCTCCCCCGTCAGACGTTGTTGGAGCTGCTGGGGCGCGGCTGGGATGACCCGGCGGCGCTGGCGCAGCGTGAAGCGGCCGACCTGGCCGCGCTGGTCCCGGCGCCGGTGGCGGAGCGGGCGATCGCGCGCTGCCGCGCCTGGACGCAGAGGCAGATTGCTGAGACACCCGCGACGGAGCGCGGAATGCGGGATGCGCATTCGGCGGCCGGGCGCGGCGAGTTCCATATTCCCGATTCCGCGAACAAACGACAGGAGGAAGTCATGTCACCCATTCTGCAATTGGACGGCGCCGGGCACCGGGCGCGGATGTCGGTGCAATTGGAGGGGCGGACGCTGATGCTGCGGGCCAAGAGTTTCAAGTACCTGTTGGCGCTGGCGGCGGCGCGTTTGCTGACCCGCGACGGCTGGATCAACAAGACCGAGATCGAGCCGGGAGAGAATCAGATCAAGTACTTCTATCAGTTGCGGCGCGAGTTGAGCGCCGCCGGGCCGCGCGCCGACACGTTGATTGAAAACGACGGTTGCGGGCATTACCGGCTGACGCTGCCGCCGCAGGCGATCCGTTTTGATCTGCCGCGTCTGGCCACCCACCCCGATTGGGACATCCGCTCGCGGGCGGAGCAGTTGCTGCAGGCGGGGATGACGAACAAGGCGGCGTGAGGACAAAGATTGCTTCGCCCCGCATAAAGCGCGGGGCTCGCAATGACGGATGGGGAGTGCTAAAAAAGATTCCAAGCCGGCAAAGAGCGCTGGCTTGGAATGACGGGAATCGAGGGATCGTCGACGTGAGTTCCGACTGCCTCCGTCATTGCAGGTGAGGAGTTCGCCGGAGGCGGGCTTGCAATAGGGGCCGGGCTAAGAGCCGAGTTCCTTCTCCAGCCGTTTGATTTCCTCCTGCACCGCCTGGGTGTGCTCGGAGGGCGGCGAGAGGGCCAGAAACTTCTTCCAGGCCTCAAGCGCCTCGCGGTGATTCTTCAAATCGAAGCTCTGCATGACGCCGAGATTGAACCAGGCCTGCGAGAGCGTCGAGTCGATGGCGACCACGTGGCGCAGGACGACCACGGCGGTGTCGGAGCGCCCGACGGCGCGCAGCATGGTGGCCATGTCGGTCAGGACATGCAGGTCATCGGGGCGCAGTTGCAGGGCGCGGCGGTAGTGGATGATGGCGTCCTCGGGCATGTTGGCGTCGAAGTACATGTTCCCCAGCGCCGCCCAGGCGTCGAAGTTGGTGGAGTCTTTCTTCAGGATGTCCTGGATGTGCTCAATCTGGTGCAGGAGCTGTTCGCGCGCGGCGGCGGTGTCGGCCATGCCATCGGGGATGCGGCTGTTGGCGTCCTGGGTGGCGGCGACCTGCTCGGTCTTGGGCGGCTCCATGTTGGTCTTGATGATGTAGATGGCGACCACCGCGGCGAAGGCCAGCGCCGCGATCAGGATATAGCGATTCGACGACGATTGGGGCTCAATAGCCTCTGGCGTCGGCTGTACATTTTTCGCGCTCATGGCACCCCGCTCCGGACGTGTCAGCGTCCATCACCGCAATCCTACCGGATAATGAGTCTCTGGTCAACGGTTCGGTGACAAATCCATGCCCTGTCGGCCCTTAAGACTTTGGCGGCGGCGGCCGATAACAAGCACGAGGGCAGAAAACCGGGCCGTTTGATCCCAAAAGCGGCCGTCACACCATCCGGAGACCGTACGATGGCCAATCCGACCGATACCGAGGCGATGAACACGCAGACCGGCGTCAAGGCGGGGGATGAGACGCACATGCGCGACCTGCCGCGTCCGGGCAAAAACAGACCGACGGGCAAGGGGGCGACCACGGCGATCGAGCCGGTCGACCTGGAAACGCCCAAGACGGGGCCATCCACACGCCGACCCCTGACCGACGGCGTCATGCCGCCCACCGGGATCGCGCACTTGTCGGGACTGACGTTGCGGTTTCCATTCAACACGAAGATCGTGCCCGGCGAAGTCGTGGTGGTCGGACATAAACCGTTCGAAGTGCGTAAGGAGCGTGTCCTCACGCCGATGTGGATTGTAAAGGGGGTGGGGCTCTTGGTCTTGTCGGTGCTGGCGATAGTCGGGATCGCGTCGATGGTCAGCGGCCCCACGGGCGGCTCGGTGACCGGCGTGGTGGTGGATCGTTTGACCGGACGGGTGATCTCGAACGCGACGGTGACTCTGGACGGCGGCCAGACGGTGACCACGAATGCGGCCGGGCTGTTCATGGTCAATGGACTCAATGCGGGGAAATTCAAACTGACGGCGGTCGCGCCGGGATACGAGCCGCAAGCGGGCTCGGTGGTGCGAACCGACCGGAGTGATGCGCAACTGGCGTTTGCGCTCATGCCGATGGCGCTGGCCGGATCGTCGGCCCAGACCGAAATGGCGAGCGTGCCCGCCACCGAGGCGGCCGAGGAGAACGCCGACGCCGATGCGGCGGCGATGGCCTACGGCAACATCAGTTTGGAGACGGATTTCAATGATTACCTGGTCTTTGTCGACGGCGTGCTCTACGGCAAAGACGCCAAGAAGATCAAGCGCATGCCCGCCGGGGAGCACCGCGTGGTGATCCAGTTGGACGGGTTTGAAGACTTCTCGAAGAATGTGGAGGTCAAGGCGCGCAATACGCACACGCTGCAGGTGGCCAAAAGCGATCTGGTGCCGCGGGTCGACCCGATCAAGCGCGCCAAAGCGCATTTCGCCGAGGCCAAAGAAATGCTGGACCGCGGGCTGTACGCATCGGCCATCGAGAAATACAGTCTCGGACTCAAGGATGACCCGGAGAACGCGTCGGCCTTCCAGTATCGTGGCTGGTGCCAGTTCAGGGCAGGCAACGCCGACGCGGCGCGCGCCGACCTGCTGCGGGCGGCCGGCATGCATGCCAACGCCAATCGGTTTCTCGACGCGGTCGCCTGCGCCGGGCATCTGATTGAGATTGCTCCGACCGATCCGGAGGGCTACATGCGGCGCGCGAAGTACTTCACCCAGCTGCGTGAACACGACAAGGCGGTCAAGGATTGCGAGACCGCCGTCAAGCTGGAGAAAAAATCGGAGCGGACACACCTGGCGCTGGCGGAGGCCTGCTTCATTGCCGGGGACTACAAGCGCGCGGCCAAGGAGTACGACGCGGCGCGCAAGCTGTCCGACCAGCCGGCGGACGCGTATGTGCAGATGCTGATCTCCCTGGCGCGCGGCGGCGAGGATGACCAGGTGCGCAAGAAATACAAGGGATTCACCGACGTGGCCACCCCGGAGATGCAGAAGAAACTGCGCGACAATCCGGATTGGTTGCGGGTGCTGCAGATCGTCGATCCGACGAAGCGGTCGGAAGGGTAATCGGGAGTTTGATCAACCATGTCAGCCGGGCCCGGAGTTGTTCCGGGCCCGGTTTGTTTTTGCGACGATGCATGAAGAGCAGGCTCGGCGGAAGCCTCACCCTCCCCAATCTGGCGGCCGATTCGGGGTGGCGGGCATTCAATCAAGAAAGAGCAGGCTCGGCAGAAGCCTCGCCCTCCCCTATCTGACGGTCGATTCGGGATAGCGGGCATTCGATCACCAAAGAGCAGGCTCGGCGGAAGCCTCGCCCTCCCCTATCTTGCGGTTGTGAGCGTGGGTCATGAGCATTGGGACATTGTGGTGGTCGGCGCGGGAGCGGCCGGGTTGGCGGCGGCGATCTGCGCGGCCGAGGCGGGCGCCACGCGGCGATTGCTGCTCATTGAGGGGGCCAAGAAGCCGGGCGCGAAGATTCTGGTCTCGGGCGGGGGGCGCTGCAATGTCACCAACGAGCAGGTGACGCCGGAGGACTACTGGGGTGGATCGCGCGCGATCATCCGCAATGTGCTGGCGCAGTTCGATGACCAGCAGACGCGCCGGTGGTTTGCTTCGTTGGGAGTCGAACTGAAGCGGGAGCCGGAGGGGAAGTACTTCCCGGTGTCCGACCGGGCGCAGACGGTGCTCGACGCGCTGCTGGGGCGTGTCGGGCAGCTAGGAATCACGCTCTGGACGGGGACACGGGTGCGGGAGATTGTGCCGGAGGATGGGCGGATTGCGCTGGGTCTCTCCGACGGGCAGCGCATCGTGGCGCAGCGGGTGGTCGTGGCCTGCGGCGGACTGGCGTTGCCGAAATCGGGCAGCGACGGCGCCGGGCTGGAGATGATGCGCGCGTTGGGCCATGCGATTGTGCCGACGACGCCGGCGCTGACGCCCCTGGTGTTGCGTCGCGGGCCGTCCCTGGGCGGACGCTTCGCCGAGTTTTCCGGCATCGCCATCGACGCGACGTTGAGACTGTGCCGCCGCGGACACGCCAGACCCCTGGTGACTCAATCCGGCGCGCTGTTGTTTACGCATTTCGGGTTGTCGGGGCCGGCGGCGATGAATCTATCGCGCCACTGGCTGCGCGAGCGGCTGGAACATCCCCAGATCGCGCTCGACGTATTTGTCGGATCGTCGCAATTCGACTCAACCGAGCAAGCCGATGCGTGGCTTCTGGAGCAGACGCATCTGTTTCCGACACGCCATCTGGCATCGGCGCTGACCACGGTGTACCCGGAGCGATTGGCGGCGGCGATCGCCGGTGAGGCCAATCCACGGTTGTCGCAACTGGCCGCGCGCGATCGTCGCGAGACGGCGCATCTGCTGACAGCGCTTCCGGTGGAGGTCACCGGCGCGCGCGATTACAGCCACGCCGAAGCGACCGCGGGCGGTGTCGCGCTCAACGAGATCGATTACCGCACGATGCAATCGCGCAAGGTCCCCGGACTCTTCCTTTGCGGCGAGATTCTCGATGTCGACGGCCGGATCGGCGGATTCAATTTCCAATGGGCTTGGTCGAGCGGGTATGTCGCGGGACGCGGGGCCGCGCAGTTCTGAGCACCGGCGTTACTCTTGCAGGCAGAACAGCAAGCGGGGCGGGTCGCAAGACCCGCCCCGTTTCACGTCGGCATGTCCTCGGACGCTACTGTGTCGACTCCGGCGCGCGCAGCGTTTCCGACGAAATGGCGCGCACATAGGCGAACCGCTGATCATCGCCAACCTGGAGGATGATGACCTTCTTCGAGGGGTTGCGGTTGGGGCCGATGGTGATGTAGCCGGTGACGCCCTCATGCCGGGCATCGGCCAGCGCGGCCTTGATGCCGGCCGGATCCAGCGAGGCGGCGCGCATGGCGGCGCCCATCACCAGCCCGCCGGCGTCGAAGCCCAGAGCGGAGGACGTGTTGGGACGGCGTCCGAATTTCTCGCGGAAGGCCTCGACAAACCCGCGCACCTTCGCGCGGCGGACATCGGGGGAAAAGTGCGAGGCGATGAAAATCCGCGAGCGGTCGGTGATCGCATCGCCGGCGGCGGTAAACAGACCATCGGATTCCCAACCGTCGCCGCCGAGGAAGGTGAGGTTCTCGCCCAGCCGCTTGGCGCAGGCGATCACGCTGCCCGCCTCGGGATAGAAACCGGAGACCAGGACGGCATCGGCATGCAGCGACGCTGCCTGCTTCAGCAACTCATCGAAGGTGGTGGTCCCCTGACGGTAGCCGGACTGGTAAACAATCTCGCCGCCCAGTTCAATGAAGCGGTCGCGGAAACAGCGGGTGAATGAGACGGTGTAGTCGTGTTTGTCTTCGGTCAGAATGGCGACGCGGCGTAAGCCGAGGTCGGCATAGGCATACGCGGCCAGGCCGCGCGCCATGTCGGGATCGACAAAGCAAACGCGGTAAATCCAATCGCCAATGGCGGTGATGTCGGGCTCGGTGGCTTCGGGCACGATCAGCGGCACGCCAACATTCTGCGCCGCCACCGCGGCGGCCTTGGTGACCATGGACGTGTTGGAGCCGACTATCGCGATGGGCGAAAACTGGCGGACCAGCGTACGCACCCCCTCGGCGGCGAGGATCGGATCGGACTTGTCATCGAAGACCTGCAGGGTCACCGGGCGGTTGTGAATTCCGCCCTCGGCGTTGGCTTCCTCCAGGGCGATATCCAGCCCGGCCAGGCATTCCTGGCCAAAGGCTGCGTCGCGTCCGGTCAGCGAAATGACCGCGCCGATGACAATCGGCTCGGTGGATTGGGCCAGGGTCGCGGGGGCGCCCAGCACCAGCAATGCAAAAGACGCCAAGCACCAAGACATCCATTGTGGGCGGCGTATCATCGTCGACCTCCTTATCTGACCTCACTAAAAAGATCGACGCGAAGCCGGGCTTTTGCAAGCGGGATTGTCTGGCCGGATGTCACGAAATCGGACCCCACCCGGTCCATGGCCGAACGCGCCACTGTCTGCGGCGGGGAGCCCGGGCTTAGAACCAATCGTCGATATAGCAGACACGCGCGGGGAAGGCGCGCGCCAGTGTCTCGAACGCCGCGCGCGGACCGGAGAGACGGCCCAAGCGCTCGAGCGCGGCCGCGTCACGATGGCCGGAGTAGAGCACGGCCAGCGAGGCGATATCGATCCGGGCCTTGCCGGCGCCGGCGGTGGTCCGTGTCACCTTCGCCTCTCCCCCGCGCCAGCGGATGCGCCAGAGACCATCGTTCCACGGGCTGGTGTCATCGCCTTTGACCCGCAGCACAACTTCCGCGTCGAGGTCGGCGGTGAACGGGCGGCGTTCGATCGCAGCCTTCAGGTCGACCAGCTTGAGCATCATCTTGGGTTTGAGCGCGACGGGGATCCGCTGATCCATCAGCCGGTCATGGAGCGGGACATCGGTGGGCAGATACCACTCGATCTTGCCGTGCTGGTCGCGATGGGCGCGCACGAATTGCAGGATGGCATCGAAGGAGCCCTGATCGGTCCAGACCGCCTGCATGATGGTCAGCCGCGACTCGCGGCGCAGATCGGCCGAAATGGCGGGGTTGGGCTTGTCGAGATGGGTGATGATATACCCCGCCGGCTCCTGCCCGCGCAGAATCAGGTAGTGAAAGCGCGGTCCGAAGGGCGAGTTCATATAGCGGATTTTCCAGTAACGTTCGCCGCGGTTTACGGTCCCGAAGTAGCGGGCGCTGTACCGGCGGTGCAGACGGTCGAAAGTCTTCCACTCCTTGTTGCCGTCGACGGGCGCAACCCGATAGCCGCGCGGTTCCAGTTCGGCAATGGCGCCGGGCTGGAGCTGACAGTCGTGGTAGTAGAACACATCGCCGTAACCCATGCGCGCATAGAAGACCGGCTTAAAGGGCATGAGCACGGCCAGCGGGATGCCTTCCTTTTTCATCCGCTGGTGGGAGGCGGTCATCAGTTTTTTGGCCAAACCGAGGTTGCGCGCCTCGGGGCGCGTGGCCACCACCGAAATGCCCGCCATGGGCAGGTGCGCGCCGATCACATTCATCTCGAAGGGAATGCCCCACATCGCCGCCACCAGGCGCGGCCCGTCGAAGGCGCCCATGGTGCAGTCGAGGTGCGGGCCGATGAAGTTGGCGTAGTAGGGTGTGTACTCCGGTGAGAAGGAGAAGCAGTAAATGCAGAGCTCCATGTACTGCTCGAGCTCCGCTTTGGTGCGCAACGGCCGGATGGTGATCATGGTGTCCCTCGCTGGGTTGGTGCGGGAAGAAAGGGATGAGGGCGGCCGGTCCACAATCAAAATCCCCTCTCCCCTTTCAGGGGAGAGGGGATTGGGTGATTATCGATCGCACCGGCGAAACCGGACGGCCGCGCTGTTACCAGGGCGCGGGGAATGACGCGCCGATGCCCGGGCCGAGGAGGATGGCGTTTTCCAGGAGACGGCGGGTGCCGTGGAAGTAGGCGCGGAAGAACGGTTCATCGGCAAAGAGGATGAGCTGGCCTTTGCCCATCGATTCGCGCGTGCAGTAGGCGGTGTTGGCCCAGCGCTCGCGGGCTTCGGGCCAGAGGAGGCCGGAGAGGCGCATCTGGTCGGGGCCGGCGATGCGCGCGGCGACTTGCACCGGATCTCTTGCCAGGAGGGCGTTGCGCGAATTGATCATCGCGCTGGCGCGTCCGCCGGTTCCAAAGCAGAGCCAGTGTTCGGTGTTGAGGTTCAGCCGCATGATGACGCCCTGCGGGCCGAAGGTGCGCGCCTTCTCGTTGCGTTTGGCCAGTTCCTCGGACGAGGGTTTCTCGGCCGGTTTGGCGGCGGAGGCCGGCGGCGTCACGCCGCGCCAGACCGCGTTGGTGTCAACCGTGGCGCTCGCGGCGGCGCGTTCCTCGAGGAACGCCTGTTTGTAGTCGCCGAGTTTGTCGAGGACCTGGCCGTATTCGCGCGCCTGCGAGAAGCCGGCGGCGGAATCGGCGAGGAAATACGCCGGCTCATTGACCGCAATCAGCGTGCCCCCGGCCTGCACCCACTTCTTGAGCGCCGCAACCCCCTGCTCGCCGAGGGCCTCCTTCGGATTGCCCCAGGTGTTGGGAATGATGAGCACGTTGTAGGCCGACAGGTCATACGAATCCAGCGCATTGATGTCGAGGAGCGAATGGATGACGCCCAGCCGCTGATCGATCTCGTACCAGAGCCAGCCGGCGCTGGTGAAATCGACCTGCGGCCCCCAGAAAAGGCCGATGCGCGGCGCGCGCAATAGTTCCCAGAGATCGGAGCCGAGGTCGATGCCGGAGGAGGAATAATTGCTGGAAGTGCCGAGGATGGTCACGCCAGTGGCGCGGGCGATCGGTTCGAGTTTGGCGGTCAGATCGGGACCATTCTCGCCGCGGCGCGCGATGAGCGTGCCGGCCTCGTAGGGGACATTCTGATGCACGAACGGTTTGGTCGCCACGCGCACACTGAGGCCCGCGTCGAGCATCATCACCAGCGCCGGCATGGCGCGGTCATCGCCGGCGGCAAGGAGAAAGCCGTAGGTCGCATCGGGGTTGAGCAGTTTCCCTTCCGACGGAGCCGGCGCTTCGGCGATGTCGGCGGCGACGCCGGGGCGCGATTCGGCGTAGGCAATGTCGAGATCATAGGCCTGCGCCAAAGACCAGCCCGAGACTTCATACATCCGCGTGCCCTCTCCCTTTTCAAGCGAGCGGCGTTCCTCCTCGAGGAATGACTTTTTCAGGTGCGGGTCGAACTCCAGAAGCGCATGCGCCAGCAGCGCTCGCGGCTGATTCATCGGGATGATATAGGTCCCGGCGGGGTAGGTGCGGCTGGCGCGTTCGCCCTGCGCGGTGATCACCGCGGCCTGGAAGGAGGCGGCGGCTTTCTCGACGCGCAGGCCATGGCCCCGGACGGTGGCCAGGAATTCGGCCTCGCGTCCGGGATTGTTGCCGGCGGCGAACAGGTAGGCGCCGCGCAGTCCCTCGCGGGCGCGTCCGAGGGCGCCATCGCGGTGGAAGTTGGCGAAGTCGGTCAACAGCGCGCGGCGGTTCTTCGCGGTGGTGGCCAGATTGGCGAAGGAACTGACCGCCTGTTGCGCCACGGCGCGCGGGTAGTCATGCACCGAGCCATCGGGGCGTTTGACCGATGATCCTTCGGCGCCGGCCTGTTCGTAGAGGATGCCCAGCGCGCCGGTAAAAAGACACCAGGCGGAGCCATATCCGGGATACCATTCCTCATGCCAGTCGCCGGTGTAATAACTCCAGCCGCGCTTGTCGAACTCGGCGCCCTGGTCGGCGGCGAAGACATCCCACCAGCGCAACAACTCGGGCGTGATGTTGTGATTGAGCGGTTCGCGGCCGGGCGAGAAGAGATAGGTGGAATAGGAGCCCATTTCGTGGGCATCGACCACCACCTGCGGGTTCCACTGATTGAGGACATTGACACGCGCCCTGGTCTCCGGATGGACCAACGGCAGCCAGTCGCGGTTGAGATCGAAGAGGTAGTGATTGCCGCGTCCCCACGGCCAGAAGCCGCCGTGCTGCAGATCGCCGGCGCGTGTGGAGGGGACCCGTCCGTTCCAGGCGAAGATCTGCGCGAGGAAGCGCTCGCGGCCGTCGGGATTCTGGCTGGGATCGATCAGGACCAGCACGCTGTCGAGGATCATCTTCGTTTCGGGATCCCGCGCGGCCAGCAGATGATAGGCGACCCAGAGACAGGCATCGACGCCGGAGATTTCATCGCCGTGGATGGAGTAACCCAGCCAGACGGCCGCCGGCGTCGCGGCGAGGATGGCCTCGCGGCTGGGCACGACGCCATCGGACGAGGGATTGGCCAGCGCGGCGAGATCGGCGCGAATCTTTTCGCGGTTGTCGAAGTTTGTCTGCGAACCGATGATCATGCAGTAGAGCGGCCGTCCCTCGTGCGTCTGCCCGGTCTCGAGCAATTCGGCGCGCGGCGAGAACTCATCGAGCGTTCGCAGGTACCGGATGACTTCCTCGTAGCGGGCCGGACGCGAACCGAGCGGATAGCCGAGCACCGACTGCGGGGTCGGGACGGCGGGATCGTAGGCGATCCGGGCGAAGTGATCGGCGACGTTGCCGTTGTTCAGAAGCGGCGGGGCCGCGAGGGCAGTGGCGGTGACGGCGACCGTCGCGGTGACGGCGACGACAAAACGTACGGCGATGTTCATCTGACTCTCCTCAACGTGGTCCGCGTTCCAGCGTGGGGCGCAATATCGGCGGTGGCCGGAGACGATTCAATCAATTGTTGACGCCGGAACGTCCGGGGCGAACAACAACGGGCGGCTCCGGTGAGGAGTCGCCCGTTGGCAGCGCGCGTTTGTGCCTGCTACTCCTCGGCCGAGACGAAGGCCACATCGCCGAGATTGAGCGACTTGATGCCTTCTTCGATTTTGGCGCGATCGCCGACGATCACGATCAGGAGCGCGTCGGGATTGATGTGATTGGTCGCGGCGCGGTTGGCGGCGGCCAGATCGACGGCGTTGACACGCGCGGCGAAGGTCTGCCACTCATCGAGAGGCAGGTCATAGGCGAACATCGTGCTCATGCCGCCGGCCACGGCGCCGATCGATTCGAACCCGCTGGGGAACGACTTGATCAGATCGTTCTTGGCGTCCTCGAGCTCCTCGGCGGTGACGGGGCGGGTGGAGATGATGTCACGCAGTTCCTTGACGAATTCAAAGACGGCTTCCTTGGTGTTCTGGGTCTGGACCTGGGCGGTGGCCAGGAAGGGGCCGGTGCCGCGGCGCGGCGCGAAGTTGCCGAAGGCGCCGTAGGTGTAGCCCTTGGCCTCGCGCAGGTTCATGTTGATGCGGCTGGTGAACTGCGAGCCGAGCACGTTCATCATGACGCGAATCGGCATGTAGTCGGGATCGGAGCGCTTGATGCCGGCGTGGCCGACCATGATCGCGCTCTGCGGCGCGCCGGGCTTGTCGACAATCACGACCTGGGTCTTGGTGATCGGAGCCGGGTCGGGGATGTTGACCACCGGGGCGGGCGCGGTCGAGGTCCAGCCCTTGAAGGCCTTCTCGAGGGCGGCCTTGGCTTCGGCCATGGTGATGTTGCCGGCCACCGCGATGGCGGCGTTGGACGGCACATAGTTGGCCTGATGGAAGGCGATCAAGTCATCACGGGTGATAGCGTTGATCGAGGCCTCGGTGCCGGAACCGGTGAAGGGGCGTCCATACGGGTGATCGGCGCCATAGAGCGTCCGGAGGAAGGTCTTCTGCACCACGGTGTTCGGCTGCTTGCTTTCCTGCGCGATGCGTCCCATGTACATCTTCTTCTGCCGGTCGAGCTCTTCCTGCGGGAAGGTGGGATTCATCAGGATGTCGGCCATGAGCGCGTAGCCGCGGTCGAGGTACTTCTTCAGCACGTTGAGCGACACGCTCATGTTGTCGAACGACGAGCCGGTGCCGAGGTTGGCGCCGATGCTTTTGGCCTCCTCGGAAATCTGCAGGGCGGTGCGTGTCCTGGTGCCCTCGTCCATCATGTCGGAGGTCATCGAGCCGACGGCGGCCTTGCCGGCCGGTTCGAGCGCCCAGCCACCCTTGAAGACGATGTTGGTCTGAACGAGCGGAAGTTTATCGTCCTGCACCAGCCAGACTTCGACGCCGTTGGAGAGTTTGTCCTTCTGGATCGTCGGCGGCGTGAACTGCGGATCGGCCGCGGCGGTCGGCTTGACGGTGCGGTCGACTTTGTCCTCGGCGGCGACATAGGTGCCCTGCGGGAGGACATGGAAGATCACGCGGCGGTCGAGATCGATCCAGCGCCTGGCGGCGGCGTTGACGCCGGCGACGGTGGCCTTCTGGTAACGGTCGAGGTCCCACTGGAACATGTCGGGATCGCCGAGGAAAACGTTGTATTCATTCAGCTTGTCGGCGCGGCGTCCGAGATCTTCGAGCGAGCGGACGAAGCCCGCCTCCAACTGCGCCTGGGTGTTGGCCAGTTCCGTGGCGGTGATGCCCTCGGCGAGGATCTTCCTCAATTCGGCATCGAGGGCGGCCTCGAGTTCGGCGAGCGTGTGCCCCTCGCGCGCGGTGGCCTGAATGATGAAATTGCCGCACAGCTCCGAGGAGGACTGGAAGGCGGCGACATCCTGCGCGATCTGCTTGTCGTAGACCAGCGACTTGTAGAGGCGCGAGGTCTTGCCGTTGGTGAGCGCATTGGCGAGAATGTCGAGTTCGGCATCGCCCGGAGTGTAGTAGCCGGGGCTCGGGAACGCGTAGTAGACGCGCGCCAGCGAGACGGCGTCTTCCATCTGGCCGCGGCGGATGCCGTCGAGCTCGGGAATCCACGCCTCCTTGCGCATGATCGGCTGCCCGGCCGGGAGTGGGGCAAAATACTTTTCGATCAGGGTCTTGGCCTCGGCCGGATCGAAGTCGCCGGTCACGCAGAGCGAGGCGTTGTTGGGGGCGTAGTAGAGCTTGAAGAAATTCTGCACGTCCTCCAGCGAGGCCGCCGAGAGGTCTTCCATGTAGCCGATGACCGGCCAGTTGTAGGGATGCTCCTCGGGATACATGAGCCAGCCGAGGTTTTCCCAGACACGACCGTAGGGCTGATTGTCGACGCCCTGACGGCGCTCGTTTTTGACCACATCGCGCTGGTTGTCGAGACGCTCCTGGGTCATGGCCGGCAGGAGGTAGCCCATGCGGTCGGCTTCGAGCCAAAGGGCGAGCTCGAGGTAGTTGCTCGGCACGGTCTCATAGTAGTTGGTGCGATCCTCGGTGGTGGAACCGTTGACCTCGCCGCCGACTTTCTCCAGCGGGGCGAAATAGTCGGTGTCGTGGTGCTGGGAGCCCTGGAACATCATGTGCTCGAAGAGGTGGGCAAAGCCGGTGCGCCCCTTCTCTTCGTTCTTGGAACCGACATGGTACCAGATGTTGACGGTGACGGTCGGGATGGTCTTGTCGACATGCAGGATGACATCCAGACCGTTGGGGAGTTCATACTTCTCGTGGTTGATCGGCGGCAAGTCGGCCGAGAGGGCCGGTGTCGCGAAGGCGATCAGCAGGGCCAAGGCGAGCGCCCAACGAGCGGACTTCATGCGGACTCCTTTTGGTGATTGGTTATTGATCATAAACAAATTGTCACTCGATGCGCAGGACAGAGCAGAAGGATAGCCAAAAGCGGTCATCATCCGCCAGAGGCAGATTGAAGCGATCGGCGAGGCGATGGGCCGTATCCTGATGCGTATCAACGGATACAGCACGACTTGTGATGTAATAGTTTATGAAGCGTGTGTCACACGCCTGGCAGTTAGACGAGACTCGCCTGCGGAAGTTTCGCGTTATGCGCGGGTTTTTTGGGGGGCCTCGGCGAACCCCGGCGGTTGATCATGGCCGAGTGTTTCGGCCACCAAGGCACAGAGTGCGTCCAATCGAAATGGCTTTTGCAGCAGGGTGTGGCCGGCCCCGAGAATCTTTTCGCTGACAATGTCGATGTCCGCGTAGCCGGACATGTAGATGACGCGAATGTCCGGTCGGTCGAGGAGCAATCGGTCAACGACGTCCGGACCATTGAGGCCCGGCATGATGACGTCGGTGATCACCAATTCGATCGCGCTGTTATGCCGTCGGGCCAGATCGATGGCCTCCGCGCCGTTGGCGGCCGACAGGACCGCGTAACCGGACATGGCCAACGTCTGCTTAACGAGCTCGCGAACACCGTCTTCATCTTCGACGATCAGCACCGTCTGGCCCTGTCCCGCGCGGGCGACACGCCGCGGCTCCATCTCGTTCGGGGCTTGTTCAAGCAGGTGTTGGCTGCGCGGCAGCAGGATGACAAACGAGGTGCCGCGGCCCGGCTGGCTTTCAATCTCAATGTGCCCGCCGCTTTGCTTGACAATGCCATACACGGTGGAGAGTCCCAGACCGGTCCCCTTGCCGTAACCTTTGGTGGTAAAAAACGGCTCGAACACGTGACTGCGAGTGGCTTCGTCCATCCCGATGCCGGTATCTGCGACTTCCAGCCACACATAGTCCCCCGCTGATATGCCGGAGGCATTGGCGGAACCGGACGCGGCCACGGTTCTGTTGCCGGTGCGAATCAGCAGCCGCCCGCCGGCAGGCATGGCGTCGCGCGCGTTGACGACCAGGTTCATGAGGACCTGTTCAATCTGGCCGGGGTCGGCGAAGACGGGACCGGCGGCGGGGTCCAGTTCGGTGACGAACTCGATGTCTTCACCGATGAGTCGTTGCAGCATTTTCTTCATGCTCTCGACGGTAGCGTTCAGACTGAGGGGACGCGCTTCCTGGACCTGACGGCGGCTGAAGGCGAGCAGCTGCCGCGTGAGCGCCGAGGCGCGGAGGGCGGCAGCGTCGATCTCGCGCACCGGTTCGATGAGCGGGCTTTGCGGATCGACCATGGCCAGGAGCAACTCGCTGCGCCCCATGATGACCGCGAGGATATTGTTGAAGTCGTGCGCGACGCCGCCGGCGAGCCGTCCGATCGCCTCCATCTTGAGGGCCTGGCGCAATTGCTCTTCACTGGCGCGCAGGGCCTCCTCAGCCTCTTTGCGCCTGGTGATATCGGTGGCCACGCCGAGGAGCCGGTGAGCGCGGCCGTCGGAAGACACCAGCGGGCGCTTGATGATCTGCAGCCACCGACGGCGCCCATGGGAGTCAGTCACGACCTCCTCGGACACGAACCGTTCCTGCAGGGTCTCCATGACGAACGCATCATCGCGGCGAAACGCCCCGACCTCTTCCTCATTCGCATTGAAATCGGCGTCGGTTTTGCCGACCAGATCCTCGACGGTGGCGCCATAGACGTCGGCCATGGCCTTGTTGACCAGCACGAATCGTCCCTCGCGGTCCTTGACGAAGATCAGGTTGGGATCGATGTCGATGATCTGCCGGAGGAAGGCATGCTGGCGTTCGAGTTCGACCTCGGCGCGCTCGCGCTCGACGATTTCGCATTTCAAGGCCTGCGTGCGGTCTTCGACGCGTTCTTCCAGGTGGCGGTTGTAGTCATGGAGTTCCCGTTGCGCGTCCTGAAGGCTCTCGACCATGTTATTGAACGCGCCGGCCAGCCGCCCCAGTTCGTCGCGGGTGCGGGTGTCGGCGCGCACGGAGAGATCGCCGCGGGCGATCTGCTCGGCCGCCGCCACGATGCGATCCAGCGGAACGGTGATCAATGTGCTGATAGCATAGACGACGGTTAAGCCGCCGAGGAAGATCACTATACTGATCATGCCCATGGCGCCGCGGCTGGCGGAGACGAGATCGTTCAGCTGCCGGCCGTCGAATCCCATATACAGATCGCCGATGCGTTGTCCATTGAATTCGATGGGCGTCATTGTGCGATAGTGCGACTTGTTCGCGGTGAACGCGCCGATGCCGGCAACTTCACGGTAGCCCAGTAGCCGCGCTTGGGCCAGCCGGACGTCGGCGAACGGTTCTCCGCTGGAATCGACAATAACGACGTAATCGACCGTCGAATCGCGCCGGGCGCCGCTGGCCACTTCCTGGCAGGCCTCGCGGTCTTCGAAGTACAACGCGGCCCCGGCGCTCTAGGCGGTCATAGCGGCCACGCCGTGTGCGCGTGCGATCAGGGCCTCGGTGGCCTGGACTTCCAGACGCGCCGGGAGGTAGACATAGACGAACAATGCGATCACCCCGATCAGCGCGGACAGCGCGATGACCAGCTTGGACCGGATGCTGATCTCTGAGGCGATGCGGAAGACGGCCCGGAGTCGTTTCATGATGTTATTCCTTGTCCACGATGCGTGCGAGTTTCAGCAGTTGCGAAGAGAATTCAATCCCTTCCGCGCGCGCACCCGCCATATTGATCACGATCTGGGGTCTCCCGCCGCTGACATCGAGACCGATCGAAACGCCGGCCTCAATGTACTCAAGTACGCCGGTGCAGGTGACGACGCCGCGCGCGCGCGTCGCGCGCAACAACTGCTCCAACCCGAGAGCGCGGAATGGTGTCAGGTAGCAGACATCGAGGTCGAGCGCGGACAGAAGCGAGTCCCAATCGGGCTTCCCATTCAACGGCACGGGAACCAGACGCGTCGTCTGACCGGGACGCGGCGGGACGATGAGTTTGGCCGCCTGTTCCAGAATCGCCTCCATCGCCGTGACCGATGCGCGGTAACGCGGTTGATACAAGACGCCGATGACCAGTTCGTCACCGGCGCGATCCTGCAGGCGACGATCGGCGCTGAGGATTTTAAGCAAGAGCGGCAGTTGAACCTCGGCCGGCAGCGGCATGTCCTGCGGCTGTGCGATCTGCGCTGTAAGAACGAGCAAGAAGGCAATGGCAACCAGCGGCACCACGGGCCACCGACACGACGGCGCGCGTCTGTCTGCCCGCCCCGCGTGGCACCGATCATGTCGCGTCTTCGTCGTCATCGTCGGGGCTACAACGTCAACCGCAACCGGGCGAGGACGTTGCGCCCGTTCTGTGTGATCGCCGGCTGACGATGCTCCAGTCCGCCCGGCGTTTGATATTCGGCATCAAAGATGTTGTTCACGGCAATGGTGAATGAGACGCGCGAAAGGTGTATCGGTGAGCGACGCGTACACGATGCTGCACGGGGTTTCCAGCCCCTTGCCCCGTGAAAGTGCAGGTGCTTTGCTGAGCTCAGGATCGCATTGCCGCCTCGTCGACCGACAGGCGGCGCCCCGGGCCTACTTCTCGCGATTGTCCAACCGGGCTTTCAACTCTTCGATCTGACGTTGCTGTTCCTTCATGCCCTCGATGAGCAGGGGCACGAGCCGGGCATAATCGACGGCGAGGTGGCCATCGGACATCTCGACGACGGCCTGCGGCGCAACGTCTTGAACTTGCTGGGCCAAGAGCCCGATCTGCTCACCATCGGACCAGTGGCGCGCCTCGACGACGTCTTCGCGCCAGCGGTAGCGCACGGCGTCCAGGTGCTTCAGGGAATTCAGGGCGCCATGCAACGGGCGGATGTCCCGCTTCAAACGCGCGTCGGAAGGACAGGCGATGTTGTTGGCGCAGACATTACCAGTCACGTCGAGATTGGTCAAGACCGACACCTGACCGACCGCCACTTTCAATTTGACCGCGCCGAGGACGGCGATCAGCAGTTGGTCGGGAAACGACGGTTCATCGAAATCGATCGCCGCCATGTCGGTTCCGGTGGCGTGTTTGAACACGAGGGTCGAGACAGTGCCCGCCGGTCCGGTGAGCGACAGGCGCGAGCCAATGCCTATGGGGTCGTGATCAAGCGTCATGCGCGTGGCGTTGCCGGTCGTGCGGAACTGGAGGGCGCGCACCGAACCGGAGGCATAGATGAGCCCGCCATCGGCCACGCTGCCGGGATGGCCGAAGAGGATTCCCTGTTCGGTGTTGGGAGGGGTCAGAATCGAGAGGTAACCCACGCTGTCGCGTTCGAAAACCGAAATGGAATTCGGACTGGCCGTGACCGCTCCGGCGCTGCCATCGAAAACATGCAGGTATCCCTCCGGAGAGTTGGTGCCCAGTCCGATGCGTCCCTGACAACCGACGATGAAGTGTCGTGGGGCGAGCGATTGGAGCGCGCCGACAGGATCATCATTCCAGACAAAGGACTGATCGCCCGAAGCCCAGGCATTGACACCGCAGGCGAAGGAATTGGCGCCGCCGGCGATGTTGGCGGTGCCGCCGGGGATGGTCGAGCGATAGCCGGTGGCCTGATTGTCATAACCGCCGCCGATCGTCGCATCATCGGATGTCGCCAGATTTTGGAATCCGCCGGCGATGGTTACTGACGCGCCCGACGTGCGGTTGAGAGCGCCGCCGCCGATGGTGTTGAAGGGCCCGGTGGCTTTGTTGGAATTGCCGCCAGCAACCGTTGCCCCGGGTCCCGATGCCGAATCGAGGGTGCCGCCGCCGACGGTGGCATCGGTGCCGCTGGCGATGTTGCTGTAACCGCCCCCGACCGTCGACGAGAGGCCAAGCGCTTTGTTACCGCGCCCGCCAGCCACGGTGGCCCGGTCGCTGCCGGTCTCATTGTTGGCGCCGCCGCCGACGGTCGCGCGCAGACCGTACGCCGTGTTGCCGCCTCCTCCACCGACATGCGCGGAGTCGGAAAAGGCGATATTGTCTTTGCCGCCGGTTGCCGACGAGTAAGCGCCGCGCGCGAAATTGTCGGCGCCGGCGCAGAATCCCTGCTGGCCGGTGTTGGTGTGCCCGGGGCCGATGGCCAATTGCGTGGTGATCGTGCCGCCAGTGGCGCCATCAACCGTTGATACACGATGCGCGTATGGGCCCGTTACCAGTCGCACCCGCGGCAGCGTCGTGCCATCGACCGTGATCTCCAGCCAGCGAACCGTGTCGCTGAAGACCGCATCGGTCAGCGGGACCGCCGCGCCGAGCAGTCCGATCCAGAGACCGGCGGCGTCGCTGGTCAGCGTCTGATTCTCCCCGGCCCCGTTGGGCCAGATTTCGTTGCCGAGCGTGGGGGCATCGAAAACCTTGAAGGTGAAGTTCTTCGATCCGGCCGGCAGCGGACTGCCGGACAGATCGGTCAGTTTGCCCTGCACGGTGATGCTGGCGGGCACGGCGGCATGCGCCAGTAACGGCAACAGCAAGAGCGCAATGGGTGTCAATCGGATGGTGAATCGCATCGGGACCTCCTATCAATCCGCCCTGATATGAGCAAGCAAACACTCCGAATTCATCAATCGCCATTCCGTGCGCGTAGCCGCGCCAGCTCGCCTTCCAGCGATTCGATGCGGCGGATGAGTTCCTGAATGGCGGCCAGCGCGACGCCATCGGCGTCGACCTGGGTGATGTGGCGATCGTCCTCACCAAGTCCGAAGGCGCGTCGGAAGTCCTGCGCCATGGGTCCGAGGTGGCGGACGCTGTCATCCTGGGCGATGTAATTCCACTCGGCGATGCGCAGGGCGGCGAGTTGGCGGAGGATTTCGGCGCCGTCGACGTCGCGGATGTTCTCCTTGACGGCGCTGTCGCAGATACTCGCCCACGATCCGCCGCCGGCGGCAAGCGTCACGCCCTGTGTGGGGGCACCGCCGGCGCTGATGGCGGTCACGAAGCGCGCGCCGCCGAGGCAGCGCGCCGAGAAACTGTTATTGGCCAGCGAGACGAAGTCGAAGGGGTTGTTGTCGGACCAGACATAGGCGCCGCTGTGATTGGCTTTGGCCTGACGTCCCGCGGCGAAGGCGAACTGGCCCGCGGCGGCGTTCGAGCCGCCGCCGGGAATACAGGCCCAGTCACCGGTGGCGCGGTTTAAATCGCC
>DATMBC010000055.1 GCA_035559435.1 bacterium | reverse complement strand
CGGGCATGGTGAACGCCGCCAGGAAAAGGTCGACCTCCCTCGTCGCTCCGTACGCGGCGGCGACCACTGCCTCGCGGAAGTATCCCATCAGACGGGCGGCGATGGTCACCAGGATCATCACCAGGCCGGCGCGACGCAGGGAGACGGCGTTCATCGCGGCCAAGTTAAGCGCTGATCGGAAAGAATGCTTGCGTGATTACGACCGCGCCAGATCGCGGGCGAGAGTGCGAACAATGACCCGCGACGGGGCGCGTTGGCGGAAGATGCGATCGGTCACCGGTCGGCGAATCCATCGCCGGTCAATGGCCGCGCGCGCTCGGCGCGCATCCAGCCCGACCAGGCGCGCCGCGCCGCAGTCCAGCAATTCCACCCACTCGGTCACATCGCGCAGGATCAGGCAGGGCACCCCGGACCAATACGCTTCGCGTTGCACGCCGCCGGAGTCGGTCAGAACCATGCGCGCTCCGGCGGTGAGCGCCAGCGAGCGCGAGTGCGGCACGGGCGGCAGAAGCATGAGGTTCGGGCGCTTTCGCAGACGTTGCCACAATCCCGCCGCGGTCAGCCGTTTGCGTGTGCGCGGATGCACCGGCCAGACAGTCGGCGCATCGAGGCCCGAGAGAATACGCACCAGCGATCGCAATCGTTCGGGAGCGTCGACATTCTCGGCCCGGTGCGTGGTGACATAATAGTACCCGCCGGGCGGCAGTTCTGCCGGCGGCGAAAGCGATGGCCGTTGACCAAGCCAGTGCTCGTACATCAGATCGCCGACAGCGTGGAGTCCGTCGCGCATTCCTTCGCGCCGCAGATTGGCCATGGCGGTCCGTGTGGGGCAGAACCGCCAGCGGGCGAGGTGATCGGCAATGAGACGGTTTTTTTCTTCGGGGGCGGAACGGTCAAAAGAGCGCATGCCGGCTTCGATGTGCGCCACCGGGATACCGCGATAGGCGGCGGCGATGGCGGCGCCGGCGGTGGTGCTGGTATCGCCGAAGACGATCACGGTCTGGGGCCGCAATCGGGCCAACCGCGCATCGAGGGCGTCGGCCACCCGTCCGATCTGCGCGGCGGGGCTTGACGATCCGACACCCAGATGAAGATCGGGAAGCCGCAGTCCGGTGTCGGCATGCATCACGCCGGCCAGTTCCCAGTCGTAGTGTTGACCCGAATCGATAAGGACCGAGCGGAAGCGCTCTTCGAGCGGCCGCCAGAGGACGGCCAGTTTGATGAATTGGGGGCGGGTGCCAAAGACGGTGACGACAAGAGGGCGGGCGCGGCCAACTTGTCGTGCTCCCATCATCACCGTAGTTCGGACCTCAGGCGAAAAACCGCTTGATGGCGTCGATCACTTCCGACTGTTCGCTCTCGGTCATCTCGGGGAAGATCGGGAGTGACAGGACGGTCCTGGCGGCCTTCTCGGCGACCGGGCACTGCCCCGGTCTGTCGCCGAGGTAGGCGTAGCACTCCTGCAGGTGCAGGGGCAACGGATAGTAGATCTCGGTGCCGATCTTGGCGGCCTGCAGGTGCGCGCGTAGTTCATCGCGGCGCGAGGTTGTGATCGTATACTGGTGGAAGATGTGATAAGCGTTGGGGCGGCGCATCGGAATCTTGATGTCGCCGACGCCGGCCAGCTCGCGGTCGTACACATCGGCGTGTTGGCGGCGCTTTTCGGTCCAGCGATCCAGGTGCGGCAGTTTTGCCTGCAGGATGGCGGCCTGGAGCCCATCGAGGCGCGAGTTGTATCCGACCAGTTTGTGGTAGTACTTCGGGTGCGCGCCGTGCTGGCGGAGGATGCGGACGCGTTCGGCCAGTTCGGGGTCGTCGGTGGTCACCATCCCGCCATCGCCGGCGGCGCCGAGGTTCTTGGTCGGGAAAAACGAGAAGCAGGCGGCGTCGCCGCAGGCGCCGGCGGGCACGCCTTCGAAGGTCGCGCCGATCGATTGGGCGGCGTCCTCGATCATGGCGATGCCGCGCTCGTAGGTGAGTTCGCGCAGCGCGGCCATGTCGGCCATCTGACCGTAGAGCTCGACCACGATCGCGGCGCGGGTGCGCGGCGTGATGCGCCGGGCGGCATCGGCGGGGTCGAGGTTGAAGTCCGCGCCAATGTCACAGAAGACGGGTTTCGCGCCCAAACGGCTCACGCAACTGGCGGTGGCGAAAAAGGTGAAGGTCGGAACCAGGACTTCGTCGCCGGGACCGATGCCGAGCGCGTGCATCGTCAGGAGCAAAGCGTCGGATCCGGAGGCCACGCCGATGGCGTGCTCGGCGCCGCACTTCTGCGCCGCCATCTCCTCGAAGGCCTTCACTTCCCTGCCCAGGACAAACTGGCCGTGGTTCCAGACACGCTGTACGGCGTCGTCGATTTCCGACTTGATGCTGTGATACTGACGGACCAGATCGATCAGCGGCACTGCCATACGGGTCTCCGTCTCCTACTTGGCCTTGACATCGGGCCAGTTCTGCGCTTCGAGCAGCTGATTGGCCGGCACGTCGCGGAAGGGTTTGGCGGGCACGCCGGCGACGATCTTGCGGGCGGGCGCGTCCTTGGTGAGCACCGAGCCGGCGGCGACCAACGCGTCCTCGCCGATCTTCTTGCCGGGGAGGATGACGGCGCCGACGCCAATCCGACCGCCGCGTCCGACCGTGACGCCCTTGAAGTTCTTGAAGCGTTCCTCGGTGCGCCCGACGAAATTGTCATTGGAAGTGACCACGCCCGGCGCGACGAAGACACGATCGCCGACTTCGGAGTAGGCGGTGATATAGACGTTGGTCTCCAGCTTGCAGTACCTGCCGATGGTGCAGAAATTCTCGATGGCGACACCGCGGCCGACGATGGTGAAATCGCCGACGGTGACGTTTTCGCGCACGGTGGACAGATCGGCCACAAGCACCTTCTGGCCAAGCGTGGCGCCGCGGTAGATGACCACGTGCGTGCCGATGATGCAGTTGTCGCCGATCACCGTCGGCGGCAGGTCCTGTTCCTTGGTGACCGCGGTGTTGGCGGCGCGCATGGGACGTTTGCCGATCACGGCGCCATCGTCGATGCGCACCGCGGCGCCGATGCGGGTGCCGGCGTGCAGAACGACATGATGGCCGATCTCGCAGTTGGGCCCGATTTCAACGTTGGGACCGATGATGCAGAATTCGCCCCACCGCGTGTTCGAGCCGATGTGGGCCGAGGGATCAATGGAGATACTCATGGGCGGTCAACTCCTCCTCCGCGCGATCACGCGGGGTGGGGAATGTCGATGGGAACGCCGCCGGAATCCAGCGATTGTTGGGCGGCGTCGAGCACGCGGAGCACGCGCAGGCCATCCTGCCCGTCGGAGCGGGGCGTCTTGCGTTCGCGGACGCAGTTGATGAAGTGACGGCACTCCAGCGCCAACGGCTGGGTGTTGTCCACCAAGGGGATGTAGACCTCCCCGGTCCGCAGGGTCAGATACTCGGCGTAGGTTTCAAAATTCAACGACCGGTCGACGCCCTTGTCAAAAACCTTGATCTTCTCCTGCGGGTCGGTGTCGGAAAAGACAGCCATGCGCTTCTGGCCGACGATGGTCAGGGATCGCACCTTGTGCGGATCCAGCCACGAGGTGTGGATATGGGCCATGCGGTTGCCGGCGAAGGCGAGGTTCATGAAGACGACATCCTCGATGCCCTTGCGGACATAGCAACTGCCGACGGCGCTGACGCGGCGGGGGTAGTCATCGAGCAAGTAGGAGATCATCGAGACATCATGCGGCGCCAGCGACCACATGGCGTTTTCGTTTTCGCGGACCTGGCCGAGATTCACGCGTGTGGCATAAATGTAGTAGATGTCGCCAAGTCCCCCGTCGGCGATGTAGCGCTTGAGCCACTCAATGGCGGGGTTGTACTCCATGATGTGACCAACCATCAGGATGCGCCTGGCGGCGGCGGCGGCGGCGACCAGTTTCTCTCCTTCGCCCACATCCAGCACCAGCGGCTTTTCGACAAAGACATCCTTGCCGGCGGCGATCGCCTTCATCGCCAGCGCGAAGTGCGATACCGGCGGTGTGGCGATTACGACGGCGTCGATATCGGCGGCAAAAACGCCCTCGATCTGGTCGGTGATAATGATGTCGGGGTGATTCTGTTGGGCGCGTTGACGCGCGGCCGGAGCCGGATCGCAGGCGATGGGGACACGCGCGCCGGGCGTCCCGGCAAATTCACGCAGGAGGTTCTTGCCCCAGGCGCCCAACCCGATGCAGCCCACGTTGATGAGACGGTCTGAGGATGAGGTCATGGCGGGGACAGCTCCTTGGCCCTGTTGCCGGCGCGGCGAAACATCGCCTGCCACAGCGAGATGATTTCGTGATGACGTTCGGGATCCACGACCGCCAGCCGGTCCAGCCAGGCGCGGACGACGATCACTCCGGCGACCAACACCAGGGCCGCCAGCAGTGTCGCCAGGCCAAGCAGGAGCCGCCGCGGCCGCACCTTTTCGCCGCCGCCACTGGCCGGATCGAGGACCGAGAAGGTGGGCGTGTCGCGGCGTTCCTGAATGCGGGCATGTTCGTACTGCTGTGTGAGCAGTTCATAGAGCGCTTCCGCCACCTTCACATCGCGCAGACGGATGGCCAATTCCTGGGCGAGTCGGGGCAGTTCGGCGAAGCCGGTGCCCAGATAGGAACGTGCGGTGTCGTCCACCGGCGATTCCAGTGCGCTCAGCTTCTGCCGGGTCTGGCTGATGCGGGTTGACAGTTCGCGGATGCGGGGGTGGTCATCGGAAAGCGTTTCGCGCAGGACCGACAATTCGATCTCGTCGGCGGTCTGTTGCGCGCGCAGGGTCGCCGCGCCTTCCACCATCGCCTTGACCTCGACATCGAGGGCGATGGTGCGATGCTGCTTCTGAAATTCTTCGAGCGCGGCGGCGGCGCTGTCGAGCTGTCGGCGTGTCTCCTCCAGGCGACGTTCGACGAAAGCGCGGGTGCGCGAGGCCTTGGTGTTGACGATGGTCTGGTTGAGCCGGTCGGCGATACTCACCATCGTGTTGGCCAGCGTGTCCGCAAACCAACGGTTCCGGTACTCCACCCAGAAGGTGACCACGCCCGACGGCGCGACCTTGGATCCGGTGGTTTGCTGCAACTCCTCGAGAACCTCCGCGCGTGTCATTCCCCATCGTGCCGGAAGATCCAGACGCGTGGCGGTGGATTCACGCACCGTGCGCGAGAGGAGGACGGCTTCGAGAATGTCCGACGGCGTGGCCATGACCGGCAGCGCCATCCCGCCGGAGAGGAAGGATTTCAGGTCGCCGGTCGGCTGCGACAGGCTCTGGAAGTCGCGTTCGGGCGGCAGAATCGTGACCGTCGAACGGTAGATGTTGGGAAACAGGAACGATGCGCCCAAAACGAGGGCCGTGATCGCCAGTGGGTATTTCCACAGGAGCCCGCGGTTCCGCACCAGCAGACGCAGAAGCCCCAGCAGTCCGCCCTCGATGAGGGGCGGGGGATTCGACGCGGCGCGGGGCGTGGACTCGAGCGTCATTGTGTAACCTGGTCGATGACCAAGTAGAGAGTCGCCAGACTGGTCGTGACGGTGAGCGTTTCACGGAAGGCCGCCCACCAGCGGCGCCCGCGCCGGGTCGGGATCACGATGGTGTCGCCGGCGGTGATCTCGCGGATTCTCTTCTTTTTGATCGCGGAACCGGTACCACCTTTGACGAGGAAGGTGCCGCCACGGTCGGCCCGCCAGGAGTAACCGCCGGCCCGATCAATGTAGTAATTCAGGTCGGCGCCGGGCTTGACCGGCACCAGGCCCGGCTGGACCACGCGACCGATGATGTTGACGCTTTCGGTCATGCGCGGCACGACGATCTCGTCGCCGTCAAAGAGCGGGACGTTGTGGCTCTCGTTACCGCGCCCGAAGAGTTCGGCAAAATCGGCGGCGACCCGTCCGGGCACGGTCAGCGCGTCGGCCTGCAGCAGATCAGATTCGGCCTCGGAGCGCAGTTCCGAGGGGATCAACGCCACCCGCTGACGATTTTCCTCAACCCACTTGGGCTGCTGGTAGCGGATAATAAAGGCGTGAACGAGATCGGCTTCATCGGTGAAGCCCCCCGCCGAATCGATGACATCGCGCAGATGGATGCTCTCGCCGGCGAAGGGATAGTAACCGGGACGAACCACTTCGCCGGTGATCCGCACCAACCGCTTCGCGCGGAAGCCTTCAACGGTTCGGATAAACAGCCGGTCATCGGGCTGCAGGGCGAATTTGCGCCACTGCGAATACGTTGTGCCGGTGGGCCACTCGAAACGGATGGCCTCGTTCTGCCCGACCGGAAACCGCCACAGCTCGAGACGCAGCGTATCGGCATCGGCGCGCAGGCCGAAGGCGAGATCGATCAGGTCGCCGACCAGATCGCCGGGTGAAAAGCCGAAGGTGCCGGGCAGGTTTACCGCCCCTTCGATGCGGACATTCCCCCAGCGGTTGTCCAGCGGGGGGGCGACCAGCACATCGCCCTCGGCGAGATAAGGATTGGCGTTACGTATGCCCAGCCGCTCGAAGGCGGCCAAATCCACCAGCATGGTGGTGTCGCGGCGCTCCAGACGGACCTGCCGCCGGGCGGCATCATCCTCCAGCCCGGCCATGTCGAGCACCTCCGAGGCGCGGGTGTTGGCGGTGACGACATGAAGGCCGGGTTTCTTCACCGCGCCGGTCACGGTGACGCGGAAGCGGCGCACGGCCGCCAGCGTCACGGAAATGGGTGGCTGTTCGTAATAACGGCGCAGGCGCGCAATTGCCGACTCTTTCAATTGGGTGAGCGTGAATCCTTCCACATTCAGTTCGCCGACCCCCGGAATGATGAAGGTGGCCTCCGGCGAGATCTCGACGCGGAACTGTTCGGGCCGGGAACTCCAGATGTTGATCAAGACGACGTCACCGGGGCCGACGTGGTAGTCATCGGGGTCGATCACTTGATCCAGATACGCCGGAGCCAGCACGTCGGACGCGCTGATCTTCTCGGGTACGGCAGGCGTTCGCGCGGCTTCTGCGGCGGGCGGGGCGGCAGTCGGCGGGCGCAGTTGTGCCGATGCGACCGAGGCCAAAAGCCCAAGCCCCAGCGCCACAGACCATGTCAGTTGTCGCTTCATCCGTGATTAATCCGGGCTCAAGGAATCTTCCGTGAGCGTGGCCCGTTCGAGATCGCCGCGCCAGGCGGCCAGGTGCGCGCCCCATTCGGCAAGAACTTCGCTCGCCTTTTCCTGTGTGGCGGCCTCGACCTGGACCCGAAATAGCGCACTTCGGCGGTCGGGCGCAACCCACAACCACGCATCATCGAGACGAATCCGCACGCCGTCGACCATCAGCCGGGGCAGGTCGGAGGTCTCTTCGAGGATGCGGCGCATGAGCGCCCCCTTGTGACGCCACTGGCAGGGCACCGCCGCCTCGGCGAAGGCGCCGGGGACCGCCTCCTGCGCCACCAGGCCGAATTCGCTGTCGGAACGGGCCAGCAATTCGAGCAGGTTGGCCAGCGCCGCGGCGGCATCCGCCCCGCGTTGCCAGCCCGGGAAGATGAAGCCGCCACGGGTCCCGGCCACCAGCACCGCCTGCCCGGCCGCGGCCGCCTGCATCATCGCCAGATGGTCGCTTTTGACCCGTTCGACTCGTCCACCGACACGCTCCGCCAGTGTGTCGACCGCCGCGGTGGCGGTGACCGGAACGGCAATGGTGCCCTTGGGATGCACCCGCCAGGCGAGATCGCACATGGCCAGAAGCAGATGCTGCGCGCCGAGGATCTGCCCGGTGCGTGTCACCAGCGTGATCTTCTCCCCGGCCGGATGGATATGGATGCCCAGATCGCACTCCATCGCCGGGACGATACGGGACAACGAGCGGAATGCGGTGTCGTGTGCGTTTGGGCCCATCTCGATGTTGGCGCTGTTGAGCGCCACCGCCTCAACGCCCATCTCCTCAAGGAGCGGCGGCAGGACATGCGACATGAGGCCGTTGGCGTAGTCGACGACGATCCGGAAGCCGCGGGCACGAATCTCCCCCACCCGCAGATGGGTGAGGAAGGCATCGCGATAACGGTGGAGAAAACGTTCGGAGTAGCGGATGGTGCCGATTTCATCCGGGTCAGCGCGGCGGAAGTCCTCGCGGAAGAAGACACGCTCCACCGATCGGGCCGAGCCGCCGGACAGATCGAAACCAGCCTTGTCAAAGAAGATGGCGTCGGTGATCTGCCGGTCGGTGGGTGAGCGGCGCACAAACAGGCCGCCGCTGATCCGCGGCTCCCC
Source organism: bacterium (assembly GCA_035559435.1). Lineage (NCBI taxonomy): Bacteria > bacterium. Next base: position 104,249 of record DATMBC010000055.1, on the reverse strand, counting down.
GCGATTCTGCGACAGTTCGAAGCGCAGAACAGGCACGACCGTGTCGCGCAGGTCCCGGACATGAATGCCGGAGGAGGTGATGCCGGATTTGAGCGCCTCGGTGACGGCGCGGGCCTCCAGCGAGGGGTCGCGCGCGACCACCAGCACCGACCCTTGCGGAAACTGCGAGGCGAAGGCCGCGCCCAGCCGCGCGGCAAATTCCGGGGTCATCTCGCGATTGGTCAGGCCGGACACCTTGGCGTCGGTAAACAGTTCGCGGCTGTATTGTTCGCCCCAGACGACGCTGGAGGAAACCCGCGCACCATCCTCGACGCTCTTGTGTGGCCAGATTTTGCAGCCGGGCTGCACAGTGACGCGCTCGCCCAGCTGGCAGAGTTCGGAGACGATCGAGCGCTCACGCAGAATGCAATCGCTGCCGATGCGGGTCCCGGATTGAACGATGGTCTCGTTGAGGTTGGAGCGAACCCCGATCCCGACCGCCGTCCAGATGACCGACCGGCGGATTTGCGCCGCCTGCCCGATCGCCGATCCGGAGCCGACAAACGAGTCGGTCAGGTGCGCGCGCGGGCCGATGGAGACACGGTCGCCCAGCACCACCGTGCCGGAGAGTTTGGCGGACGGATCGATCATGCAATCGGCGCCGCAGACCACACGGGCGCCGTCGCGTTCCTGCATTGGGTTCGCCCAATGCACCTTGACGCGGTTGGAGATGAGGTCGATGTGCGCCTGCGCGTAGTCATCGACATGGCCGACATCACGCCAGTATCCCTCGGCGATCGGGCCATAAAGCCCCTTGCCCTGCGCCAGCGCCAGCGGAAAGACATCCTGCGAAAAGTCCACCGAACGCTCGGTGGTCCAAGGGGCCAGAAGCGATTTCTCCAGCAGGTAGATCCCGGTGTTGACCGTGTCGCTGAAGACCTCGCCCCAGGACGGCTTCTCAAGGAAACGCGTGATACGCGATTCGGGATCGGTCAATACGATGCCGTATGGCAGCGGGTTGGCGTGGCGGGTGAGCACAATGGTGGCGTCGGCGTTGCGGCTTTCGTGGAACCGTCGCGCCGCTGTCAGGTCGATGTCGGTGAGGACATCGCCGGCGATCACCAGGAAGCGGTCGGCCAGCAGGTCGAGGGCATGGCGAACGCTGCCGGCGGTGCCGAAGTCGCCGTTGGGGCGCAGATAGTGCATGTGGACGCCAAAGCGCGAGCCGTCACCGAAATGGCCGGTGATGCGCTCGGCCTGAAAGAAGAGCAGAACGAGGACGTCCTTGAACCCATGGTCGGCCAGAAGTCCAATGACATGTTCCATCAGCGGCCGGTTGCCGACGGGGACCATGGGTTTGGGCAGAGACGCGGTCAGCGGTTTGAGCCGGGTGCCGAAGCCGCCGGCCAGCACGACCGCATCGCAGGGGCGTGGTGTGGAAGTCGTTGTCACTTTACAACCCAGAAGGATGAGAGGAACAGTGAGATGGCCACGGCGAACCAACCGGTCCAATCCCGGCGATTACGCCGAATCCAGACCGAGCCGCCGATGAGCAGCGCCAGTACCGGCACCGCCCACAGTCCGACCAGCGAAACATGAGAACCAAGTTCGATCACGCGATTCCAAAATGGGTCCGCGCCGCCGGCAGACTGTCTGACCAGTCGCATCAGCAGGTAGACAAGCAGCAGCGAGCCGATCAGGCGCGCGCCCCAGTGATACAACATGGCCACGATGCCATCGGAGGCGGGCGCGGACGGACGGGGCGAGGGCATGGGCGGCTTTCTATCCGAAGGCGCGCATCAGCAGACGCGCGGACAACACGATCAGGATAATTGCAAACACACGGCGCAACAGCAGCGCCGGCAGCCGGTGCTGGATCGCCGAACCCAGCATCGCCCCGGCGAACACTCCCCCCGCCAGCAGCGCAGCCGGTTCGGACGGCACATCACCGTGCAGATAGTATACAATGCCGGCGGACGCGGCGTTCATCCCGACCATGAACACCGAGGTGCCGACCGCGCGACGCACGGGAAGATGCATCAATTCGGTGAGGATCGGAACAATGAACACGCCGCCGCCCAGCCCGAGAATGCCGGAGACCGCGCCGACCAGAAACATCGAAGGCAGAGCGAATGCATACTGTTTTGTCGTCGGTTGCGCGCCGGCCGTATGGGCGCCATCTTCGGCAGCCGCGCGTGGGTTCCACATCTTATAGGCGGAGAACACCGCCACCGCGGCAAACCCGATCGCGATGGCATCGACCGGGGCCCAGCGCGCCGACAGGGCGCCGAAGGCCGCCCCGGCCACCGCTACCACCTCCAAGATGATCCCCAGCCGCCAGTCGATCAGCCCGGCCGCCGAGTAATTGCCGGTGGCGGAGGCCGAGACCGCCAGTCCGCAGAAGTGGCTGGTGGCCACTGCCGCCAACATCGGCCAGCCCAGCCAGGAAAACAGGATCGGAACCAACAGGAAGCCGCCGCCAACGCCCAGAATCCCCCCGGCCAGTCCGACCACCAGCCCGACACACAGCAATGTCAATAATTCCACCATGCGGCGTTTCCGTCCCTGCGTTCCGACACGGAGAAGGAACTGAACCGCGGTGGCTCTGACAACAGCCAGACGCTGGGACGGTGGCAAGAATTAGCGCGCGGCGGAGAGGGCGGCCATCTGGCGTCGCCAGCGGCCGACGTAGGCGTTGTAGCGCTCCGGTTGCTCCAGCAGGTCGCGGGCGGCGGCCAAGTCCGGATCGGCCGACAGATACTCATCCAGTTCGGCCTCGTCAGGTCGCTCGACCGCGATCATCCGTTGCTCCCACAGCCGCATGGTCAACGCCTCAATTTCGCGTTCAAACAGAATGGTGCGATCACGCACCCAGGCTGAATCGAGCGAAAGGAGGAGATGTTCCCGCTCAACGCGGGTGGCCGCAGTGAGCCCGTGCGCCGACGGGGATTTCCCGGCTGCGACGAGATGGGCGGCCAATCCTTCCGGGATAATGCCGAGCGAGTCGCACCAGTACCGCAGTTCGACCGCCAGATCGTCGCCGGGCCAGTCATCGGCATAGGCGATGGCGAAATCGGCAAACAGGCCGCGCCGGGCCAGCGCATCCTCCCAGGGGCCGACGTCCAGCTCTTCCACCATCGTGTCCGGCTCCAGACCGGAAGGGCCAAACCAGGCAGAGTCGCCGGCCGCGGAATCGGCGGGGATACGAATGTGGGGATCGCCGAAGGTGCGTCCGGCGGGCGTGTAGTACCGGGCGGTGGACAAACGCAGGGCGCTGCCGTCCTCGAATTCGAAGACATTCTGCACCCAGCCCTTGCCGTAACTGCGCCGTCCGACCACCACGGCCCGCCCCAGTTCCTGCAGCGCGGCGGCGATCACCTCGGAGGCCGAAGCCGAGTTTTCATCGAGGACGATGGCCAGAGGACCGGTGAAGGTGGCGGGGGACTCGGCGGTTCGGTACTCCATAACGTTGCGTCCGCCACGATCCGCCACTTTGCAGATCAATTGATCGGGAGGCAGAAAGATACCGGCGGCATTGACCGCTTCATCGAGCAGGCCGCCGGGGTTGCCACGCAGGTCGAGGATGATCCCGATCGGTTCTTCGACGCGGATGCCTTCGACCAACGCCGCCAGACGGTCGGCTGAGCCGACGGTGAAATCGGTCCAACGAATGTAGGCGCAACCGGAGAAGGAAACTCCATGAATCGGGAACGGCGATACCGAGACCGCGCGCCGTTCGAGTGTGAGCTCGCGTTCCTCGCCATCCGGCGAAGACAGGCGCACGGCGACCGACGTCCCCTCTTCTCCGCGCATCAGTTCGATGGCGCGGCTCAGCGTCAGTCCCAGAGTCGGTGTGCCATCGATGGCGAGGATGGCATCGCCCGGCTGAATGAGCGCCTCGGCGGCGGGTGTTTGGGGGAAGACCCGGACGATGATGATCCGTCCGGCGGTCACCTTGATCTCGACACCAATGCCGACATACTCGCCTTCCGTCTCTTCCTCGAAGTAACCGAGTTCCTCGGCGGGCATGTAGCCGGAGAACGGATCGAGCGGGGCCGTCAGACCGTTGACCGCGGCTTCGAAGACCATTTCGGGGGTGGCATCGATTGCGCCATGGGTCAGGACATAGCGGAACGCCGTGGTCAATTGCAGGGCGCCGGAGAAACGCGGGTCGTCGCGCAACCAATTGGCCGCCGCGTACAGCAAAAACAGGATGGCCAGAAAGAAGACAAAACCGCGCGGCGACGGGCCACGCGGATCGCGCGGGCCGGTCGCCAACTGTTGCCAGAAGCGCCACATAAGAGTATGTCTGCGGTTCGTTATTCGAATCGCATCGCGTCACGGCGCGTCACATCACAGGAGCCGGTGTGAACACTGACAGGCGCGCGTCGCGCAAGATCCGACGGCATGCCCGACATTCCGCCTCTCCCGCGCAGGGGGAGAAGGGATATGCTTTTTGCGGCCTGCCACTTCCGGGAACGAGATTCGTTGGTCCAACCAATCCATTCGAGCAGGCATCCGTGTCCGCGTTTCCGTTCCCTCGGCACTTTTACCATCAGGTGTTGTGTTTGCTTCGGCGAAGTTTGCGCCGGACCAACTGCATCGCCTCTTCGAGCACCGCATCGGCGCCGCGGGCGGAGTCTATAATGTGGTGGCGAGGGCGCTTTTTGGCCCAAGATTGGTAGAAACGGCGGACCCGACGGTGGAAGGGACGCGACTCCCGTTCGATCCGGTCGGGGACATTGCCCATGCTCTCCAGCCGCGCTTCGGCGTCGGCTTCGCTCACCGCCAGGACCAGGGTCAGATCGGGCTGGATGCCATCGCGGGCGAACTGATCGGCGGCGATCACCGGCCCCAACGGCAGACCGCGTCCGCCGGACTGGTAGGCGTAGGTTGAAAGACTGAACCGGTCGGCGACGACCACCTCGCCGCGCTGCAGCGCCGGACGGATGACCTCATCAATCAGCTGCGCCCGTGAGGCCAGATAGAGATAAAGTTCGGCGCGCGGGGAGATGTTCTCCCGCGAATGGAGCAAGACCTGACGCACCCGCTCGGAGAGTCGGGTTCCCCCCGGCTCGCGCACCGCGCACACGGTGAATCCTTCGCGCTCCAGCGCCGCGCGCAGACGCCGGGCCAGTGTGCTCTTCCCAGACCCATCGGAGCCCTCCACCACGAGGAAAAACCCCGGACGGTTGGATCGTGGTTGGGCGGCGTGAGGCATGGTGACTCGACGAATCCGGGCGGTAAGTATGGCAGGAGAGCCGGGATGATCAAGGACGATCCGCAGCGATGGCATCACATTATTAGTTTGGCGCGCAGGCCAGCGGCGAGGACGAACGCAAGCTGCGCCGTCATGAGGGTCCGTCACGATACCGACGCCGCAGAAGCGGCTCTTGAGCCGCGTCCCGGTTCTGTCACAATGAAAAACGGGGCGGAGATGTCTCTCCGCCCCGTGGGTCCATCTGGAGGATAAGCCGTTATGACTGCGCGCCGACCGTCACCGGTGTGGCGGTGGTGACGGGCGCGGTGCGCGGGGTGACACGGGGAGCATCGGGACGGCGGTACTTCTCGATGAACTCCTCGGTCAGACGGCGCGCTTCCTCGTCGGAGTATTGCACCGGCGGGGATTTCTTGAAATAGGCTGAAGGGCCGATCAGGGCGCCGGAGAGCTTGTGGTCCATCGCCAGCTTGCAGCAACGGACGGCGTCGATTACCACCCCCGCCGAGTTGGGCGAGTCCCAGACTTCCATCTTCATTTCGATGTTGAGCGGCACGCCGCCGAAAGTCTCCCCTTCCATGCGGATGTAGGCCCACTTGCGGTCGGTCAGCCAGGCGACGTAGTCGGAGGGCCCAATGTGGATGTTCTCCTCGCCGAGGTCATAGTCCAGCTGCGAGGTGACCGCGTTGGTCTTGGAGATCTTCTTGGATTCGAGACGGCGGCGTTCGAGCATGTTGTAGAAGTCGGTGTTGCCGCCGACGTTGAGTTGCGAGGTGCGCAAGAGCTTGACGCCGCGTTCGCGGAACAGACGGGTCATCACGCGGTGGGCGATGGTGGCGCCGACCTGCGATTTGATGTCATCGCCGACCACCGGCAGGCCTTTCTCCTCGAAGCGCTTCTGCCAGTACTTCTCGCGGGCGATGAAGACCGGGATGCAGTTGACGAAGCCGCAACCGGCCATCAGGATCTGCTCGACATACCACTTGGTCGCCTCTTCGGAGCCGACCGGGAGGTAATTGACGACGATGTCGGTGCCGGTGTCCTTGAGCAGCTTGACGATGTCGACGGTGTCGCCGGGGGCCTTCTCGATGATCTTGGAGAGGTACTCGCCCAGGCCATCGTGGGTCATACCGCGCTGGACGGTGATGCCGAGTTTGGGGACATCGCAGAATTTGAAGGTGTTGTTCGGCTTGGTGTAGATCGCCTCGCCGAGGTCCTTGCCGACTTTGTTCTTGTCAATGTCGATGGCGGCGGAGAACTCGATGTCGGAGATGTGATAGCCGCCGAGATTGACATGCATCAGCCCGGGCACGAATTCGTCGTCGCGGGCGTTTTTGTAGTAGTGCACGCCCTGCACGAACGACGAGGCGCAATTGCCGACGCCGATGATGGCCACACGCAGTTTGGACGCCATGGATGCTCCTTACCTATTCGTTATTGATGAGTGAATCATTGTTGACGGCGTTTCGGACATCACACGATTCATTGCAATGGGGCGGCTCGGCAGGAGCCTCGCCCTCCCGGGCTTTTCAGCATGCGCTTACGTTCGCGGCTGATCGGACGGTCTGAAAGGGACGGACCCCGACGCCGGCGGCGCGTCGAAGGGCGTCCTCGTAAGTGAGCACAAAATCCGGCCCGCAGTTGGAAATCATGGTCGAGGAGCAAGCGGTGGCCAGCTGCGCCGCCTCGGCCCAGTTGCGCCCCTGCGAGCGGGCGTACATCAGGCCGCCGGCAAAGGTGTCCCCGGCGCCCGTCGAGTCGATGGCATGGGTCGGGATCGCATCGACGCGGTGCCAGCCCTCGTCGCTGACAATCAACGCGCCCAGTTCGGCCAGCGTGATCGCCACGGTGCGAATGCCCCATCCTTTGAGAATTCGCGCGGCGCCTTCCAGATCCACGCGCGGGTCAATGCCGGTCAGGATTTCGGTTTCCAGTTCGTTCGGCTTGACCACATCGCAGAGGGCGCAGATCTCCTCAATACCTTCCGGCTTGAAATGCTCGATGCGTCCATGCGAGCCGATGCGACGCAAGAGGCCCTGCGGATCGAGGAAGATCGGCGCTTCGGTGCGTTCGCGAATCTCGCGCACCAACGGCAGCGGCGTCTCCTGCATCACCGGTCCGATGAAGACCATGTCGGCGGTTTCGATGGCGGCGGGGATGCGCGCGATCGGTTCGGCGCGTCCAAGGATGGTCAGTTCGCGGCGGCCGCGGTCATCGTAGTCGAGGCCGAATCCGCCGGTCTCCGGGCAGGGATCGGTGATCTCGCCGATGCCGTTGAGCCTCAGGTAGCCGCGGTAGTGATCGAGACGGTCGTGGCCGACACGCCCCACCACGGTCACGTCGCCGCCGAGACGGCGGTAGACGAAGGCGGCATTGGTGGCGCAGCCGGAGAGCACGCGCCCGATGGTCGCCACCCACGGCGTGCGGATGTCATCGTAAACCGGATTGCCGAAGGCCAGCAACGTCATGCGGCGCCTCCCGTCCTTCCGGTCAGTTCCCGATGCGCGAAGATCAGGCGCTGGATGGTGGTGATAAACGAAATCGCGCCGACGGCGATCATCGCGATCTGCAGGGATTTCATCGGGAAGTAGACTTCGAACACCGCGCCGGCGAGAATGATGATGAATTTCTCCAGCCGTCCCACGAACCCGACCGCGCAGGTCTTCATCTTGCCAATCGATTCGGCGGCCGCGCGCGCATAGGAGGCCGACCACATGCCGAAGAGAGCGAACAGCCCCCAGCCGGGATGCACATGGCCGGAGAGCACGATGCCAAGGATGATCAGAAACTCGCCGACGCGATCCACATTGTGATCGAGCACCGCGCCGAAGACGGTGCCGAGATTGCCGGCCCGGGCGGTGGCGCCATCGAGCATGTCCAGGAGCGAAGTCAGAAGCATCAGGAAGACGCCAAGCCAGAAGCGCTCCTGCCAAAAGGCCACCGCCGCGCCGGCGGCGCAGACGAGCCCCAGCGCTGTCAGGATGTTGGGCGTCAGGCCCAGTCTGACACACACCCGGCCGTACGGGATCGAGAACGCTTCATATGATGCGCGCCGTGTATGGTGCATGACTTGATCCCGGAAGCACCCAGGCCGACGCTTGTTGTTGTGCCACAAGGCGTTCGCGTTCGGACCCGTACCCGCGGGAATGGGCGAATATACCCGTTACCCCAAAGGAGGGTCAAGCCGTTTTACCCGCCGACTCCGGCCACCGGCGAACCAGAAAGAACAGACCGATCACGAACATGATCACGGCGGCGATGACGTTGTAGGTGATGTCCAAGCCGGCCAGCGTGATCCACATGGCGTCCTCGTAGTAGCGCAGCGGTTCGATCGCCAGGCGCGCCGCCGATTCGGCGACGAAGAACAATCCGGTGGCGCGTCCCACCCGATAGCGCCGTCGATTGATCCACAGCAGAAACAAGAACAGCAGCAGGCCATAGGCGGAGGAGTACAGTTGGGTCGGATGCACGGCGCGGTCGCCGAAGACCGCATGCGGCGCGGAATGATCCGGGAAATGCACACCGAAGGGACCATCGGTGGGAGTGCCGAAACAGCAGCCGTTGAGGAAGCAACCGATCCGTGACACGAAAATCCCGAACCCGACCGCGGGCGCCACCGCGTCGAGCGCCGCCACCCAAGGGAGTTTCTTCCAGCGCAGATAGAACAATCCGGCGACAAAGCCGCCGATCAGCCCCCCTTGCAGATTCAACCCGGAGATGCCGAACTGGCCGGCCTGGAACGGATTGATGATGTCCAGCGGATTGTCGGCAAAGTCGGACCAGTGATAGAGCACAAAGCCCAGCCGTCCTCCGATCACGCCGAAGATGATCAGCACGAAGCCGAGGTTGACGATGGCGTCGGGGTTGAGGCCAAGCAGACGCGCCTCGCGGTCGATCAGCCAGAGGCCGATGAGAAACGAGAGCGCCAGCGCCAAGCCATAGGCGCGCACGGCGAAGTCGCCGATGTGGAAGAGTTCAGGACACATGGTGTCTCACGGCGGCTACCGCAGCGTTCCCGACGGCGCCATGGCGCGCGCCGATGACACGAGCAATTCGTGTTCGACGGCGGACGTTCTCCGCCAGAAACCGGTGAGCGCCAACGCGGCCAGTCCCACCGCGACGCCGACAACCGCGTCGGTGACGTAATGGAATCGCCCCCACGCGGTGCCGATGGCAAGCAGGATGACAAACGGGACGAGCACGCGTCCCAGGCGCGGCATGGTGCGCAAGGCCCAGGCCAGCGCAACCAGCGCGACCGCCACATGCGACGACGGCATGCAGCCGCCGTGGATCGCGCCGCCATCAATGATCATCCGCACCAGGGGCACAAACAGCCATCCCGCCAGCGGCGCGTCAAACCGCTCGGCCAGAAAGTAGCGCGGCCCCTCGACCGGATAGACGACAAATCCGATGTAGGAGATCACGAAAGCCGTGGTGGCGCCGAGGAGCAATCCGCGCAGGTCATCGATCCGGCCCCGGAAAAACAGCGGCAGGGCCACGATCGGAAGTAGCAGATAGTAACTGAAGTACCCCAGCATCATCACTTCGTTGAGCCAGGGGGATTGCAACGATGTGATCCAGACGTTGGGATCGATGCCGAAGATGGCGCGCTCGAAGGCCACCAGACGCGCATCGCGAAATTCGGGGAAGATCCAGAAATTGGCGACCGCCAGTTCACCGTAGAAGAACGGGTAGAGCATGGCCGGGTACAGCTGGCGGATGAAACCCGCCACGCCGGTTGAGCGGTCATGCCAGAGATGAATGATGACGACGATCGCCGCGGCCAATGCCAGATGGACCAGCAGGAGCCGTCCCCAGGCGGCGTTGTCGCGTCCAAGAAAGAAGAGCGCGACGGCAAACGCGAGGATGTAACCGATCGTCAGGCGATCCAGCGCGGTGGAACGATGCCACAGGCCGTTCCGGGGTCGGGCGTTCGGTTTCGACATCGCGCGCGAAGGTAACACACGGGCGGGAGGGCGGCAACCGACTTCAGCGCCCCGCGCCGCGCACGGCCAACACGAATTCGCCGCGCATCGACTTAGATTGCGCCCAGTCAGCCAGCTCGCCCAGCGTGCCGCGACGGATCTCCTCGAACTTCTTGGTGAGTTCGCGTCCGACGCAGGCGGAGCGCTCGCCCCAGGCGTCGCGCATCTCGGCCAGCGTGCGCACGATCCGGTGCGGCGATTCAAACAGCACGAGGGTCCGTGTCTCGGCGGCAAGCGCGGCGAGGCGCTGCGCCCGCTGGCCGCTTTTCACCGGCAGGAATCCTTCGAAGACAAACTGGTCGGCGGGGAAACCGCAGACCGACAGGAGCGCGGTCACCGACGACGGGCCGGGGATCGGCACCACCGGGAATCCGGCGGCGACCACGGTGTCCACCAGCCGCGCCCCGGGGTCGGAGATGCCGGGTGTGCCGGCGTCGCTGACATAGACCAGCGTTTCGCCGGCGGCGAGCCGTTCGAGCAGGCCGGCCGCGCGGGCGCGTTCGTTGTGCTCGCGCACCGACAGAAGCCGCGGCGACAGGCCCAGATGTGACAGCAGCGTGCGGGTGCGCCGTGTGTCCTCGCAGAGCACCAGATCGGCCGCGCCCAGCGTGGCCACCGCGCGCGCGGTGATATCGCCCAGATTGCCGATGGGAGTGGCGACGATGAACAGGACGCCCGCGCTCATGAGGGCCATCCGCCCCACTCGCGGGTGAAGTGGAAATCGATGCCGATGGTCTTGGTCGAGAGTTTGGGAATGGTCGGCAACGAGCGCTTAAACTGCGAACGGGCAATTCGTTTCAGCACGCTGGCGATAAACCGCGGCGCGAATCCCAGTTCGCGGAGCGACTCGAGGGAGTAGTCGCGATCGACCAGCAGATAGAGGAAACGGTCGACCTCGTCGTAGGTGAAGCCCAGCTCCCCCTCATCGGTCTGGCCCTTCCAGAGATCGGCCGAGGGGGCCTTGGCGATCACGGGTTCGGGCACGCCCAGCCAATCGGCCAGCGCCCAGACCTGGGTCTTGTAGAGATCGCCGAGTGGATTGATGGCGCAGGCCAGATCGCCGAACCAGGTGCCATAGCCCAGCAACAGCTCGGTTTTGTTGGATGTGCCGATCACCAATGCGTGATGCTCTTGCGAGTAGTCGAACAGCTGAATCATGCGCATCCGCGCCGCGACATTGCCGAGACGGACCCGGTCGACGTGGCGTTGGCCGGCGAAGAAACGGTCGACCAGCGCGCCGATGGGGCGTTCGATCAACTCGATGCCGAAAGTTTCGGCGACGAGGCGGGCATCCCTGAGACTCCGCGGATCGGATTGGGTTGCCGGCATCGCCAGACCGGTGACATGCTCGGGGCCGAGCGCGGTGGCCAGCAGCGCGACACCCAGCGCCGAATCGACGCCGCCGGAGACACCGAGGACGGCGTCTTCGAAACCCTTCTGGGCAAGTTGGTCGCAAAGGAAATTGACCAGCAGCCCGACAGTCAGCGGCGGATCAATAGTCAGATCAATGGCGGCCAGGCGCGGGTTCATGGCATGGGCGCGGCGCCCTGGCGCAGACGCCACATCTCCTGCAGGATCAGGTCGGGACGGCTCTCCTTCAGGTGGGGGAACAACGTGCGGGCGCGGCTGACGGATTCCATGTCGATTTCGCAGACGGCGCGCGCGGCCTCATACATCGGCAATTCGCAGAGCACCACGCCGAAGGGATCCATGACCTGCGAGCCGCCCCAGAAGGTGACCCCCTCCTCGACACCGACGCGGTTGACGTAGACCGTCATCAGGCCGCAAAGACGCGCCGCCGCCTCCTGCGCCACGCGGAACACCTGCTCGCCAGCCATGTGGCCTTCGGCGCTGATGCCGCGCGCCGGCGAGGCGGAAATCGAGATCAGCAGATGCGCGCCGGATTGTTCGAGGAGGTAGACCGTCGCCGGATGCAACAAATCAAAGCAGATGAGGATGCCGGCTTTCCCCCAGGGTGTGTCGAAACACTCCAGATGCGCCCCCGAGGCCATAAAGCGGCGCTCCTCGAACATGCCGTAATTGGGCAGTATGAGTTTGCGTTGGATGGCGGCAACCCGGCCATCGCGCAGATAGCAGCCGACATTGAAAAACTGCCCATCGTCGGACTTTTCGACCATGCCGAGCACAATCGACATCCCGCCGGCGGCGCCGGCCAGCGCCAGCAGACGCGGGTCATCGCGGGTGATGCCGACATGGTGGACCATGCCGCGAACCAGATAGCCGGACAGCGACAGTTCGGGGAAGACCAACAGGTCGGCCTTCTGGGTCTTGGCCCAGGCGATGGCGTCCTGATGCCGCTTGAAGTTGGCGTCCAGGTCGCCGAGCACGGGCGCCATCTGGTCGATGGCCAGTCGGAGTCGCTTCATTGCCGGGGAATCTCACCTAATTCGGGGGGCGCGTCAAGGGGTGTGGGGCGAAGAGCCCCGCGGTCGAAACCGGGCGGCTGGCAACGACATAGGCCGCCGCGGTCAGGGCCGTGACCGCAGACCGCACCCCTGTGGATAAGTTGACATGAAAGTGATTGACCCGAATTGTCCGAATTGTGGATGATAGCCACGGACGTACTGGCAAGGACTGACGCAACACATTCCCGCCACGGGCGGGCAGGCTCAGGAGGCATTATGGCGTCGCTCAACAAAGTCATGCTGATCGGCAATCTCGGCAAGGACCCCGAACTGAAGTACACCCCGAGCGGACAGGCGGTGGCCACGTTTTCGCTGGCGACCACCCGCAAGTGGCGTGACAAGGACGGCAACGACAAGGAAGACACGCAGTGGCACAACATCAAGGTGTGGGGGCGCACCGCCGAAGTGGCCAATCAGTATCTGAAGAAGGGACGCCAGGTCTTCATCGAGGGTCGTCTGGAGACGCGTCAGTATGAGCAGGACGGCCAGAAGAAGTATTTCACCGAAGTGGTCTGCGAGCAGATGGTGATGCTGGGCGGCAAGCGCGACGAGGGCGGTCCGGAACCGTCGTTCGACAACGGCCAGCCGACCGCCAGCCGCGGCTACTCCTCTTCTCCGAAGGGAACGGTCAGCGGGGATGAGGAGGACTTGCCGTTTTAGGACGTTTATCGCGCGTGCGAGGCAAGGCGCCGTCGCCCCTTGTCTCCGACGTGTTCTAACGCACGATTTGCCTGACTTGAATTGCTTCCGGAATACCAGATAGACACGCATCTGCGCGACAAGGGGCTTTCAGCCCCTTGATGGCCCAAGCGAAGCGGGGGCCACGCCCCACAGTCTCCAGGTTGTGGCTCGTCATCCACAACACCCGGGATCGTGAGAATCCACGATCTGTCTGACACTCCCAATCCCCCCTTGCTTTCGACTCAGAATGCGCCTATTTCCGGCGCATGAGCATGACACCCACGACCGGACTGCCTGCGCGCGCGACCTTTCTCCCTTTTGCGGCGCCCACCATCGGCGAGGAGGAAATCGCCGAGGTGGTGGATACGCTGCGGTCGGGATGGCTGACTTCCGGGCCCAAGGTGAAGCGTTTTGAGGAGGAGTTTGCCGCGAAAGTCGGAGCGGCGCACGCCATCGCAGTCAATTCCTGCACCGCGGCGCTGCATCTGGCGCTGGAAGCGGTCGGGGTGGGCGAAGGAGACGAGGTTTTGACCACGCCGATGACCTTCGCGGCCACCGGCGAGGTAATCCGCTACCTCGGCGCCACTCCACTCCTGGTTGATATCGATCCGGTGACCATGAATATCGATCCCGACGCGCTGGCCGAAGCGACACGCAAAGCCTGGCGGGCCAAGGCGGTCATCCCGGTGCACATCGGCGGACTCATGTGCGACATGGACGCCATCACCCAGATTGCCCGTGCCCACGGCATGGCAGTCATCGAAGATGCCGCCCACACCTTCCCCTCCACTTACAAGGGCCGGATGGTCGGCACGCTTGGCCATGTCACCTGCTTCTCCTTCTACTCAACCAAGACAATCACCACCGGCGAAGGCGGCATGGCCACCACGCAGGATGAAGGGCTGGCCGAGCGCATGCGGATGATGAGTCTGCATGGGATCAGCAAGAACGCCTGGACGCGCTACACCGCCGCGGGTTCATGGAAGTATGACATCCTCTACCCCGGCTTCAAGTACAACATGCCCGACATCGCCGCGGCGCTGGGGCTGGCGCAACTGCGCAAGGCCGAGCAGTTTCATGCGCGCCGTATGGAGATCGCACGCCGATATACGCAGGCGTTCAGGGAGATCGCCGAGTTGGTGGAGCCGCCGCCCGATGCTCCCGCAGGCGACGTGCACTCCTGGCATCTCTACATCCTGCGTCTGCGTCTGGAGGCGTTGCGGATCGGACGGGATGAGTTCATCGAGGAACTCAAACGCGCCAACATCGGCGTGTCGGTGCACTTCATTCCCCTGCACCTGCATCCGTACTATGTCGAGACCTACGGTTACCAGCCGGAGGATTTCCCGCGCGCGCTGGCCAGCTACCAGCGTTCGATCAGTCTGCCGATCTACCCGAAGATGACCGATGAGGATGTCGAGTCGGTCATCGCCGCAGTCACCGCGATTGCCCGCGCGCAGGCAAAGTGACGATGGGCAAGCGCCTCTTCGACCTGGTCTGCGCCACGGCCGGCCTGATTGTCGCCTCGCCCCTGCTTGTGCTCATCGCGCTGGCCGTGGTGGGAACCAGCCGCGGCCCGGTGTTCTTCCGTCAGGAGCGGATCGGCCGCGGCTTTGCGCCGTTTCGGATCGTCAAGTTCCGCACGATGTACGAGGGAATCGATGGCCCGCTGGTCACCTCGCGCGGGGACCGTCGTGTGACACCGGTCGGGCGGTTGCTGCGCCGCACCAAACTCGATGAATTGCCGCAGTTGTGGAATGTCGTCCGCGGCGACATGAGTCTGGTTGGACCGCGTCCCGAAGTCCGCCGTTATGTCGAGATGTTCCGTGCCGACTACGAGGTGATCCTGCAGGCGCGTCCGGGGATCACCGACCCGGCAAGTCTCAAGTTCCGCCGTGAAGAACTGCTGTTGGCCGCCGCATCCGATCCGGAAGCCAGGTACGTGACCGAAATCCTGCCCCAGAAAATCGCGATGGCGAAGGAGTATGTCCGGACACGCTCCTTCGCCGGCGATTTGGTTCTGATCCTGCGCACGGTGGCGCATCTGTAACCGACTTACGATTTCTTCAGATTGGCGATCAAGTAGTCGAAGTCGGGCTTGATTTCCGCGATGGCCTTCTCCGGTCCCGTGAGCTTGAAAAACAGCGGACCTTCGGGAGCTTCGACGATTGCTCCGAGCAGACGGAACCCCGGCTTGGGGACCGGCGCCTGTCCCATCATGCCGCCGGACATGTAAGTCCCGGTCAAATCGATGGTGGTGACATGCAGGCCGTTGGCTTCGAGGTGGCTGGTTTGCGCCTTGCCCTTCGAGTCGGAGCCATCGGGCTGCTGGAATTGCCCGATCCAGCGGTTGATGTTCGACTGGACATCGCCGCCCTGACCGGTGCCGAAGAAGAAGACGGCGCACTCGGATTCGTTGTCGCCTTCGCCGATCAGGTAAGTGGCGGCCCGCATTGGCCGCGCGCCCATCACCGCCCACCCCTCGGGAATCGACCAGCTGACACCGGCGGCGCCGGCGGTGGCGCCTGTGGCGCTGCCCGAGCCGCCGCTTTTGGGAGTCGTTGCCGACGACGCGGCGGACTGTGGAGTGGTCCCGTCCTTCTTGACGGTTTCGACATTCGAATCACCGCAGGCGGCAAGCAACAGCGACAGGCCGACGGTCAGCGTCAGTGCGGCAACAGGCAGGCGATTTCGCACGTGTGGTCTCCGAGTGAGGGTTGGCAGACAGCGCCGGACGATCCGGCGCGTGTGGTTCTTCAAGGTGAGAGCGGGAGACGGGATTCGAACCCGCGACCAACAGCTTGGAAGGCTGTGACTCTAGCCAACTGAGTTACTCCCGCGTGGTCAGGCGCTTCAGTATACAACGGCCGGCCGGGGCGAATCAACGAGGAAGCGCGCCGGGTCAATCCCGCGGCAGCCAGGCCAGCTTCAGGACTTCTTCGATGATCTCAGTGTGAATATGGATCAGATAAACCGCAGGGGCGGCGTCTGCGCCGGAGATGGTCTGGCCGTCCCACGTCCCTTCGCCGGCGCGGATTTCCCCTTCATAGACCAAACCGCCAGAGACCGTGAAAATGCGGAAGTCGCCGTCGCTGTTTGGTCCGCCGGTGACTTTGATGGTCACCGATTCCGAGGCGGGATTGGGGCGCAATTCGACGCTCCCGGCCACACGGTTGCAGTCAAATGGCCGCACCGGCTCGATGGCGTTGGTGTCCAGTCCGGCCGCCGCGACCGCCTGCACCAGCCCCCAGCCGTAGGTGGGCCAGGGCTTGGTCGCCTGGTCGGCGGTGGAGCGCAAAAGCAGGATCAAATCGAACGGCGACAGCGCGGGATTCTGCTCCAAAAGCAGCGCGCAGACACCGGCCACCAGCGGCGTGGCGAACGATGTCCCGTTGCCGGGCTGATACATTCCGGTGTTGGGCAGCGCGACCCAGACGCCCTGCCCGGGGGCGATCACATCGGGCTTGATGCGTCCGTCGCTGGTCGGCCCGCAGGAGGAGAAACTGGCGCGCACCCCTTCGAATGTCGAGGCGCCGACGGTCAGCACCGAATCGCCGTCGGCGGGCACGATGATGCGAATGTCGCCATCGCCGCAGCCATAGTTGCCGGCGGCGTTGACGACCAGAACACCCCGCGCTGCCGCCAGATCGGCCGCGATGGTCGATGGCGCGGTGTTGCCGTCGAAGTCATCCTGGCCGTACCAGTCCACATATCCCAGCGAACTGGAGACGATCTCGCAACCCATCGAATCGAGCCATTCGAGGCCGGCGACCCAGTTGTCCTCCTCGGCTTCGATCTCCAGATCGACCAGCTCGGTCTTGGCGACGACGAACTGGGCGCCGGGAGCGACTCCGACCATCCGGCCCTCGTCGAACCCGCCGCAGAGCGACAGGGTCTGCGTGCCATGGCGCATCTGCGAGGCCTCGTTGTCGCCGACATCGTCGTCGCCATTGATGAAATCGCGCGTGCCCCGGATGTCAAGGCAGTCGAAGGCGCGGATGCCGAGCGAGAAGCCGGTGTCCATCATGCCGATGCGCACACCGCGTCCGCTCAATCCGGCGCGATGGAGGTACTGGACGCCCAGCAGTTGGATCTGCGCCGCAGCGCCGCCGTAGTCGAACACGTCCTCGGATGCCACGGCGCGGCGCGGCAATGGCGAAGGCAGATCGTCCCCGGCGATCTCGGGCCGATGAAAGGTCACGACCGGCCGGAGTGAGTCGACAAACGGCAGTTGCGCGATGGCGGGCAGGTCCTCGGGGTGAATCCAACCGGTCACGGCATTGAGCCAGCGGGATTCGTTCTTGATCACCATACCGGCCTGTTCGAGGCCGTGGCGATAGCCGTTGTGCACCGGCAGGTCGATGCGCGGGTCGAATGACGATCCCCGGGCGGCGATCCGTGCCGCGGCGCGCGGCGGCACGATCCTGGCGCGGGCGCGCGCATCGGCGTCGGGCCCTTTATCGGAGATGAAGACCCAGACACGGTCGCCGGCGGCGGCGGCCTGACGCACCGGGTCGGAGATGCCCGCCGCGTTCAACATGCCGGCGCATCCGGCGACGATCAAAAGCGGCAACAACAAACGCGTGCGGGAGAATCTCATGGCTGTTTAACGCAACGACACGGTCGCTCGTTCCCTCGCCTACAGCATACGGTGGAAGAACTCGCGCACGCGCGGATCGGCGGCGCCGTTGAGGATTTGGTCCGGCGGGGCACACTCGATGATGCGCCCGTTCTCAAAGAAGGCGATCCGTCCGGCCACCTCGCGGACAAAGCCGAGCTCGTGCGAGACAACCACCATGGTCATGCCAGCGGCGGCCAGATCGCGGATCACCGCAAGCACCTCGCCGATCATCTCGGCGTCGAGCGCCGAGGTGGGTTCATCGAAGAGCATGACCTTGGGTTGCATGGCCAGCGAGCGGGCGATGGCGACACGCTGCTGTTGTCCGCCGGAGAGTTCAGCCGGGTAGGCGCCGAGCTTGTGGCGCAGCCCGACGAGGACCAGTTTCTCCTCGGCCAGACGCCCGGCATCGGCGGCGGACAGCCCGCGCACCACGCGCGGCGCCAGCGCGACATTTTCCAGCGCGGTCAGGTGCGGGAAGAGATTGAACTGCTGGAAGACCATGCCGATCTGGGCGCGCACCGTGTGAATGGACTCATCGCGCGGATCGACCTTTTGCCCCGCGACGGTGATCGTGCCCGAATCGACCGACTCCAGCCCATTCAGGCAGCGCAGGAAGGTCGATTTGCCCGCGCCCGACGGTCCGACCAACGCCACGACCTCGGAGTAGGACACATCCAGGTCGACATGGTCAAGTGCGACAAACTCGCCGAAGCGTTTGCAAAGCGCTTCGGCGCGCACGACGGGACGGTCGTCAATCCGGTTCAATGCCGCAGCCCTCCGGCGCCGAATCCCCGCACCGCGAAACGGCGCTCGAGATGACGGGCCAGCTTGGTCAGCGCCAGCGTCATCACCAGATAGAGACAGCCGACCAGAAACCAGGTCTGGAAGTCGACGAAGTACTGTGAGTAGTACTCGCGCCCGGCGCGGGTCAATTCGCGCAGGCCGATGATCGAGACCAACGACGAGTCCTTCAGGCAGGCGATGAACTCATTGGCCGCCGGGGGAATAATGGTGCGGGTCGCCTGCGGCAGGATGACATGGCGCATCGCCTGCGGGCGTGACATGCCCAGCGCCGCGGCCGCCTCGTGCTGGCCCTCCGCAATCGATGAAACGCCCGAACGGATGATCTCGGCCAGATAGGCCGAATAGCCGATGCCGACCGCCAGGATTCCGGCGGCGAAGCGATTCAAATTGAGGACAGAGCCCAACCCGAAGTAGATGAAGAAGATTTGGACCAAGAGCGGCACGCCGCGCAGGACATCGACATAGATCCGGGCGCAGAACGTGATGAAACGGTTGCGCGCCAGCGGTGCGAGACCAACCAGTGTGCCCAAGACCAGCGCGATCGCAAAGGAAGACAGGGTGATGCCGATAGTTGTCGGCACCGCCGGCAACAAGAACTTGAGGATTCGCAGCGCGAGCGCGCCCTGTTCGGCGATCAGGTCGATAGGGCCTCCCGGAGGAGTTTCTGCCTCCAGACGACACAAGTTACGCTGTCGATGAGATGGTTACAATCCCTTTTGTGTGAAGGGATTACGTCGCTGCCGGCCCACGATCAGGTGGCAGAGGGGCCGAACCATTTGGCGCGGATGCTCTCATAGCGGCCATCGGCCTTGATCTTGGCGAGGGCCCGGTTGATCGCCGCTAAAAGCTCTTTTTCATCCTTGGCCACGGCGAAACCGTACTCCTCGGCGGTCAGACTGGGGCCGACGATTTTGGCGGAGCCGCGCTGGCGGATGATCAGTTCGGTGGTGGGTTTGTCGTTGATGACCGCATCGACGCGGCCGTTTTCCATATCGATGAAGGCGGCGCCGATGTTCTCGAAGGCGATGATCTCGGCGTTCGGAATCTGGGAGGCGCGCCGCTCGCCGGTGGTCCCGAGTTGCACGGCGATGGTCTTGCCGCGCAGATCGTCGACGCTGAACGTCGAGGTGTCGTAGATCGGCACGGCGATCGCCTGGCCGCCGTCGTAGTAGGGCTCAGAGAAGGCAACCTGGCGGGCGCGTTCGGGGGTGATGGTGAATGTGGATGCGATCATGTCGTATTTGCGCGAGACCAGCCCGGCGATGATGCCATCAAAGGGAACGACGACGAACTCGGCGCGGCAGCCGAGCTCCCGGCAGATTTCGCGGACCAGATCGATGTCAAACCCCTCGACCTCGCCGGTGGCGGTGTCAACCCACTCGAAGGGTGGATAGGTGGCGTCGGTGCCGACACGCAGCACACCGGAAGCGGTGACACGCGCCAGCCCATCGCCGCCGCCGACGCCGCAACCCGATGGCAGTCCGGTCAGAGCAACCACCAGCGCCAGCATCAGTCCCAGCGCCAACACACGCATGGTCGGATCCGTTCTCATCCGTGAAAAAATGCCGCTTGGCGCGCGGCGGTTCAAGAAAAAACCCCGCGCCCAAGGCGCGGGGTCTGAGGATCACGGCCACTCCACGTCAGATCGACGTACCCTGCGACGGGCCGGAGGCGCGCCGCAAACGCAGCGAGCTGAGCGCCGACTGCACCTTCAGCTCGATCTTGATCGGGGCCTCCTCGAAACCGGCGGTCTCGCTGTGATCGCCCCGGTCGATCAGGTCAAGGTTGGTATCGGACAGACGCGAGATCGCGCCGTCGCGGTGCAGCCGCAGTCCCGCCGATGGCGGGATGGTGATCTCGACATCCGAGACGCCGCAGTCGATGGCGCAGGCGATTGACGACGCCAGAGAGCCGAAGACCACGTCGATGTCGGCGGCGCCGGCGTCGAGTTCGAGCGACTCGATCTTTACCGCGGTCAGATCAAGACGCATCTTCGCCG
This sequence comes from bacterium, assembly GCA_035559435.1. Lineage (NCBI taxonomy): Bacteria > bacterium. Next base: position 83,536 of record DATMBC010000055.1, on the reverse strand, counting down.
CCCCGCCCCGGACAATCAGATCCACCGGCAGACTGTCGGTCAGTTTCATCGTCCATTGATCGCGTCCGCGGTGACGTGCGCGATCCGCCTGTTCGACGCGGATGGAGCGGACGCCGCCTTCCAGAGTCGAGGTGACAATCGGTTTGTCGCCACGGTGGCTGGCGCGCGCGACGAGGATGCTGCCGGCATCGCTGCCCCCACGCACCGTGAGGCGTCCGCCGTCCAGTTCGAGTTCAAGCTTCACCCGCTGAACTTCGGGCGAAAGCGGCTCCGACCAGGTCGAGGTCGCGGTCGGGCCCTCGCTGTCGGAATCGTCCCACTGCCACTCCCAATCGCTGGACCAGAAGTTGGCCCGGGGCTCGCGCTCGCCGGCGATGACCGCATAGGAGACGACGCCGACGATGATGACCGGCGAAAGCCAGGCGAGATTGCGCACGCTCGAAGACTGGGCGGAGGAAAAGATCTTCTCGATACCGATCGCAACGAGGATGAGCGGCCAGAGTTTGCCCAGCCAGCGCCAGAAGCCGAAGTCGACCGTGCCGGTCGTGTTGAGCAGCAGCAGGACGCCCAAAGCGATCAGGATGACGCCGGTTCGCACCTTACCGACTGCCATTGCGCGCCTCCGCAATATTGGTGGCGGTGTGCTCTTCGCGCCGCGCGTCGGGTTTGACGGCGAAGTAGATGAACACCACGCCGGCGCCGACCAGGAACAGCGGCCAGACATAGTCCCAATCGAACCAGAAGAAGAGATTGTCAAACAGGAAGGCCATGCCGACGAGGATGAGGATCACGCCGGGCAGAAAACCGGCGCCACGGCGTTCGGGCACGCGCGCCGGCGCGGCGTTGGCCGGCAGCGGCGTGGCCTCGGCCGGATGCGCGAGCGGACCGCGCGGGATCACAATCCAGGCCACTATGTAGGCCACCAGGCCGAAACCGCTGGCAAAAGTCAGCAGGACTGCCAACAGGCGAATCCAAGTCGGATCGACATCGAAGTATTCGGCGATTCCGGCGCACACCCCGCCGATCATCGCCTTGTCCGGCGTGCGAACCAGCCGTTTTTGCATCACACCTCCCCGTGCACCGGCGGCCACCCGGCCGCCTGAATGGAGCACGTCATAGTTTACGACACCCCCCGGCCGAAGTTTCGCAATTCGGACGGGCGGACAACACCCTAGCGCGGTGACGCAGAGTCGGAGGGACGGGGCTTATCCGCCTCCCCGGTCATGGGGACAAAGCGGACGGGAAAGAGCGTGCGGCGCTCCACGCCGGTGGCGGTTTTTGTCAGGAGGATCAGACTTTGATCCTCGTCGCCAACGGGCAGGATCATGCGCCCGCCGACGGCCAGTTGGTCCACCAGCGCCGAGGGAATGTGATCGGGGGCGGCGGTGACGATAATGGCATCGAAGGGGGCCTTCTCGGGCCAGCCGCGGTAGCCGTCGCCGACTCTCACCGAGACGTTGCGGTAGCCGAGGGCAGTGAGCGTCGATTCGGCCCGCTGCCCGAGCGAGTCGAGGATTTCAATCGAGTACACTTCATCGACAATCTCGGCCAGCACCGCCGCCTGATACCCGGATCCGGTGCCGATCTCGAGCACCCGGTCGCGCGGCTTCAGTTGCAACGCCTCGGTCATGGCTGCGACGATGTATGGCTGCGAGATCGTCTGGCCGTAGCCGATCGGCAGCGGGGTGTCATCGTAGGCCTCATCCTGGAACTGCGGCGGCACAAAGCGGTGGCGTGGGACCACGCGCAGGGCATCGAGCACGACCGAATCGCGCACCCCGCGCGCCTCGATCTGGCGCTGCACCATCTCGGCGCGGGCGCGCGCGAAGGCCTCGTCGGCGCCGGGCGGCGGTGTGGGCGGCTCCCAAGAGGAAGCCCGCGGTTCCAACCAGGCCATCATCAGGCAGACTCCCGATATGAGCGTTGCGGTCCACACGGCGTCACACCAAAAACCTATCGCGCCGTCGCCGGGTTGGCAACCGAATTCCGCGGCTCGGAGAAAGCCCCGCCGGTCGCATCGACCGGCGGGGCCTGTGTTGCAGCCACCACGAACGGGCTTTGGGAAGCGTTAAATCGTCAACGTTGCAGCGCGGTCCGTCGGTTCTCCAAATGCGTCCGCCGATTCTGCCACTCGCGCGCGGTGGCGGAATCGCCGGGGACGGTCCGCGTGAAGTAGTCGACCGCGACAATGGCGGAGTCGACGACGACCTGCTGGTCGGAGAGCATCCCCAGCCGGTACCACGCGGTCGACCACTGACTCCACTGCGACATGGCACGGCTGGATGGCGGCACCGTCTCCAGACGGGCGATCAGTTCGCGCAACTCGGCGATTTCATCGAAGCGGCGCATCTGCTCGGCCGTGGTGAGACGTTCGGAACCGCGTGACGGCGCGGCCGCCGGTCCTTCCAGAAGACGGGTCGGTGTGGATGCCGCGCCCGCCGTCTCGAACCCCTGATCGGCCAGCGCCATCTGGCGTTCGTAGGCGCCGAAGGGGTCCTGCGCGGCCAGACGGCCATCGTCGGAGGAAGACTTCTGATCGGGGGCATTCGAATCGACCTGCCCCATGATCATGACTTGTCGATCGGGCCAGAGCGTCTCAGATGGTGTGGTCCCACGCCGGTCGGCGATCGCCATCGTGGGCTCGGCGGACGACGACGCCGGGACGTCGACGGGCCCTGTCGCCAGTTCCGGCTCAGCCGCAGTGGTCGCGCCGGCGGCGTAAGGCGCCGGGGCGGTACGCAGAGCGCTCTCGGTCTGCCGACGCACCGGGGCGAGTGCGGTCGCTGACGGCTCCGTGGCCGGGGCGGTCTCCTCGAGATTGGCAAATTCCGATGAATTCGGCGCCTGCGCGAGAGCTTTCACCCGCGACTGGAGCTCCGCCTCGGACAGGATGTGTACCGACTCGGTGGTCACCAGCGCCCGCTGGTTGGCCACAACCGCGACCAGGACAACGGCCAGGGCCGGAGCCCAGACGCGCGTCAGGATCCGCTGCCAGCGGGGAGTGGCCGGTTCCAGCGAGATCACGGTGGTCACCGGAGCGTCGAGACGCCGCGCCACCTGCTCACGCATGTAATTCCAATAGTCCTCGCCCGGCTCGGGGACGGGCATGGCGGCGACGGAGCGGTCCAACAGACGGACCTCCTCGATCAAGGCGCGGCAACCGGGACAGGCGGCGGCATGCTCCACCACCGCGGCCGGGAGATTCCCCGCCCCTTCCTTCCAGACCCAGTTTTCGACCCCACGGCAATTCATCGTCTTACCTTTCCCCTGTCCGGCCGTAGCCGGACGCCCGCCCTTTACCCTATTACCATCGTTCGGGCATTCTATTCCCGCAGATCATCCATAAAGTCACCCAGCGCCTCACGAAGCCGGTGGCGGGCGCGGGCAATCCGGGACATAACGGTCCCCATTGATACGCCAAGTGCTTTGGAGATTTCATCATAGCTCATTTCATCGCGGATGCGCAGGAGCATAATCGTCCGGTACAACGGCGGCAGGTCGTTGATGGCCGCCTCCAGTCGCTGCAACACACGTTTGCGCCTGAATCCCGCATCGGGCTGTGCCGATTCCCGCTCGAAATCGGTCGGATCGGGTCGGTTCTCCTGCGCCCATTGGGTCCGGAATTGCTGTTTGCGCACAATATTGAGCGCCACATTGACTGTGCTCCGGCAAAGCCAAGCGCCGAGAGGCCGATCGGGATCGACCCGGTCGAGGGCCTGGTAGGTGCGCACAAAGACATCCTGCGCCACTTCGTCCGCAAGGTCATGTGTGCGAACAACATGGAAGGCCCAACGGTATACTTGCCGCTGGTAAATCCGTACCAGTTGGTCGTAGGCGCGACGGTCCCCTTTCTGGGCCAGACGGATCAGCTCGGGCTCACTGAGCGCCGGATAGTGCTGATCACCGCCCGTGTCCGCTCTGGTTACCATCGGTGATTCGGATTATTCCCCGCTGCGAGCAGCGGACAGGTCCAGAAAGGCATCAGGGGGGATGTTCCGTCCGGCCACGATCCGCCAGACAAACAACTCCCAGGCAAGAGCGGGTCTGGCCTTTGAAGTCTTGACCATGAAATCGGTTTCGAAGGCGGCCTCGCAGGTGCGGATCAGGGCATCATATCCGAGATCGGTCGCCTGCCTGTGCAGTTTGCGCATCAGGAAAATGTGGATGTGCAGTTGCTGGGCGATCTCTTCGATCGGCCGGTCGGACAATTCGAGAATCTTCAAATAACGTTGGCATTGGCCGTAGATCAACGACAGCCAGACGGAAAGCTCGCCCAACTGGCGACTGGCGGAGGCGGCCAGCGCCCGGGCAATCGCCAAGCCGCGCACAAAGTCGGAGCGCGACGCCGCCTCCAGAAGTTGGAAGACATCGTACTCGCCCTCGCCGGCCAGCACGACTTCAATATCCGCGGCCTCGATGCGGCGGCGCTTGCCGACGTACAGCGCGACCCGTTCGATCGTCTGGCGGACGGCGAACAGGTCGGTGCCATGCACGCTCGCGATCAGCTCTACGGCCGGTGGCGCCAATATCGTGTCAAGATCGGCGGCGATGCGGGTCACCCACCCGGAGACCTGATCGGGGTAGACGCGCTTGAATTCCTCCACCGGGCCGAACGTGGCCAGCTTCTTGCCGATCACCGTGCGGCGGTCCAGTTCCGCGGCGGTCAGAAGCCACTTGGTCGAGGGCGACGACTGTTGCAGGATCCGGATCAGCTCTTCCTGCTTTTTGCCGGTGACCTTTTCGACGTCGCGAATCAGGACCAGTTGCGTGGTTTCGAACATCGGCATGGTGGCTCCGGCGCCGAGGAGACGATCGAAGTCGATATGGGGCGCGGTGAAGGTCTCGACGCGCAGATCGTCGCCCGCCTGCCGTCGCCAGGCCGCCTTCCAATGCTCGGCGGCGTCCCAGAGCAGATAGGGATTCTCCGCAATGAGAAGATAGAAGGAGCCGAACCTGCCCTGCGCGCGATCTTCCGAGAAGCCCATGATGTGTACGATGCTTGCGTTGTGTCCCGCCCTCGCCGGCGGGCAGGACAAACATATACCGCCGGCCGCCCCTGCGCCAAGCACTTCGGCGGCGGTCGAAAAATCGCCAAGTTCTTCGGTCAGCGAGGAACGTCGCTGGGACGGGCGGGATTGTCCGCCGGCGGCACCCAGCCGATCGTGTAGGGAATGCGCCGTTTGAGCAGCAGCGCGACGTTGCGGAAGTTTTCCAGACCCTGGGCGCAGTCGCGGCGGTCGTTGACCTGGCTGACCACCGAGAAGGAATCGCCGAAAATCTCAAGCGTCTTGTTCTCGAAGACACGGGGATTGATCTCGACGAATTCCAGCAGCGCCAGCAGACTGGCGTATTCGCACTCGCCTGCGGTGCCCTGATAGCGGGCGCGGAAGGTGATCTTCAGTTCGGGGATGACGAAGGAGACAAATCCGGGCCCGGGCTCGTCGGGCTGGCCGGGTTTAATCGACGAAAAGTAGCATTGCATCCGTTCTCCCTAGATGTTCGCAGGTCGACCCCCGCTGTCAGTGGATGCAAAGCCCGTGCCGTGCCCCCAGCCCAACCCGGCGCACTCGGCCGGGAACGGCTAACCTGCTTGTGGACTTACACTCGGCGCGGCGCGCCGGAATGGCGGCCACCGCCGGTGTGCACGTCAGTGCAGAGTTTCTGTCCGCAGGCAGCCGGCAGGTCAGACTTTCTCGAAGGGATCGAAGAGCTTGCGATGCTCAAGCATGGCGTAACGATCGGTCATGCCGGCGATGTAATCGCAGACGACCTGGCGCACATGCGCCTCGTCGGCATCGCGGCCGTTTTCGATCTTGGCCAGATACTGCGGGGCCAGTTGGCGCGGCTCGCTGACGTAGGCGTCGAAGAGCGCATGCACCATCCGCTCGGCCTTCAGTTTCATCCGCACCAGCCGGTAGTGACGGTACATGCGTTCGTAGAGAAAACGTTTGAAGGGGTCGATCTTCGCCTGGAACCCGGGCGAGAACTTCATGAAGATGACCGAGGCGGCGCGGACGTCATCGAGCGAGCGGATGTTGTGCGTTTCCAAAAGCTGATGGGCATGGTCAACCAGGTCGGTGACTTGGCGGTTGATCAGCAGCCGGACGATGTGGTGCCGGCGTAGACGTCGGTCGAGGTCCGGGTGCGCGCGACGCGATTCCGCGTTGAGTTCCTCCCAGAGCTCGATGCCGCGCAAGTCCTCCCAGGCAAACATGTCGGCGCGCAGGCCGTCGTCGAGGTCATGGGAATTGTAGGCGATCTCATCGGCGAAGTTGACCAGCTGCGCCTCAAGCGTGGGGCGCCACTCGGGGTGGAAATCGGGCAGACGCGCCTCGGGGCGGTCGTAGACGGTCTCGTGTTTGACAATCCCTTCGCGGACCTCGAAGGTGAGGTTCAAGCCCGTGTATCCGGGATAGCGTTCCTCCAGCACCTCGACAACGCGCAATGATTGGCGGTTGTGCGAGAAGCCGCCGTCGGGCGCCATCTTGGCGTTGAGCGCATCCTCGCCGGCATGGCCAAACGGGGTGTGTCCGAGGTCATGGGCCAGCGCGATCGCCTCGGCGAGATCCTCGTTGAGGGCCATGGCGCGGGCGATCGAGCGGGCAATCTGCGCGACCTCGATCGTGTGGGTGAGACGCGTGCGGTAGTTGTCGCCCTCGTGGTTCACAAAGACCTGGGTTTTGTATTCGAGACGACGGAACGCCGCGGAGTGGATGATCCGTTCGCGATCGCGCTGGAATTCGGTCCGGTAGGGGTGCGCCGGCTCGGCATAGACCCGTCCCAGCGTGCGCGCACTAAGCGCCGCATAGGGCGCAAGGACCTGTGCTTCCAGTTCGGCGAGGTTGCGTCGGGTCATTTCATCCTCAGGCGGTCGAAGATACGATATGGGCGGAGTGGAAACGACCGGATTTCGGCTCACCGGCTCCACGCCAGGCCGATGGCGTGCGTGCCGCCCAGTTCGGGATGCCCCTCATAGGTGTAGACCAGCGCGCCGCCACGGTAGCGGAACCGTCCGCCGAGAGCGTAGCGCACCGGATCGAATCGCAATCCGGCCAGGAATTCCACGTTGTCGGTCAGTGAAAGAACCTGCCCCAAACCGAAGCGATGATCACCCTCGCGGGTCCGGCGCCAGCGGGCGCCAAGCGCCACTTCTTCTCCGGCTGTCCACGCCGCCGACAATTCGACGACCGGATCGGAGGGGTCATTCTCGTACACTCGGTCGAGCGTGATACTGTGAAGCGCGGCGGCGAGATGAAGCGACGGCCATGGACGTGCCGCGACGGAGAGAGTGCCGAAGCCGCCGGCATACCGTGAGAGATTGTCGCCGAATTCGGCGCTCACATACATGAGCGATGCGCCGATGGCGAGCCGTCGCACGGGAGTCAGGGCGATGGCGCCGGTGAGGCGATATTCCTGATACAAACCGGCCTCGCCGGATCGCGTGACCGTGCCACCGGCGCGCCAGCGGCCGATCTGGCGCGCGGCGGCCAGCGTGAGATCTTCCAGTTCACTCAAACCGAATGGTTGGCGATAAGAGAGTTCCAGCGCGGTGCGTGTGTCGGCAAGACCCGACAACGCCGGATGCACGCCCACGACCGCGGGAGACCCCGGCAAGAGCGCGTAGACCTCCCCGACGCTCTGCAGCACCGCTGAACCGAATTCATCGTCCTGCGCCAATGCGTGTTTTGCGAGGGCCAGCCCGAGAAGGACGACCAGCGGAATCAGGAGTCGTCGCCGGGTCATGGGGCCAGCACCACCACGAGTTTCTTCGTTGATCCGGCCGGTTCGGAGCGGGCCAACAGGATGTATGGACCGGGTCGGAGGTCTGCGCCATCGTCGTCGGTGCCATTCCAGGCGATCGAGCCGGAAGCGCTGGGCGCATCATCGACGATGGTGCGCACCGTGTGGCCGTCGCGATCGAAGATCTTCAGCGTGAGCCGTTCGCCGATGTCGATACGGTAGACGATGTTGGCGATCTGTCCCGCGGCGCGGAAGACGGGGTTGGGTGAAACCGCAACGTCCAGCGGTCCGGCGGCGGCGGCATCGACGGAATTGGGCGCGCCCGGCGTCGCGCCCGCGGCGGCGACCGATGCGGTCCAATCGGCACGCGTGGAGTATGTCGGCGACAGGGAGATGCGTTCCCACGAACGGTTGTGGCCGGCTCCTTCGACATACGTCAGCGAGTCGATGATTTCGCCCAGAACGCCGCGCAAACGGATCCTGTCGCCGTCGTTGTTCAACTCGCGCCAGTTGCGGACTTCGATGAGGTCGCCGGTGAAACCGGCATACCAGGCGAGAAAGGCAACACGGTCTTGGCAGAGAACGACGTAGTCGCCGGGCGCCAGCACAAACGGCGCAGAGATCGGGAGCGGCGCATAGCCCACCGAGTCACCCAAGCCGCAGCCACGCAGGGTGAGCATCATATCGGAGGCGTTGTACAGCTCGACCCACTCGCCGGGGCCGGGACTGGCGGGATCGGCCAGGTATTCCGCGATGACCAGCCCGGGAAAAGTGTGCCCGATTTGCATCGACCGGGTGGCGCTGTTGTTGTCACCAAACTCATCATCCGGAACGGCCGCGCGCAGAATGTAAAACCCGGGCGGCAGCGGCCCGAACTCGAAGGGAACGACCACAGCCGACTCCGGCGCCAGGGACGGTAAGACGGTTGACCAGACTTCTGTGTCGCTGATCCCATCCACGATGCTGATCTTGGCCTGTTCGACGGTGGCGAAGCCCTCGTTGACGACTTCCAGTGAGCCGGTGATCGCAGACGGCCAGTAGACGCCCGACGCATCCAGACCAAAACCGGTCAACGCCAGATCGTTGTCGTTCCGGGCGATTGAATTGGGGCGTCCCGGTGTGGCGCCCCAGGGGTCGATGCTGTGTCCCCAATCGCGACGGTCAGCGGGCCGCGGTAGCAACTGCCGGCGTTCGAGCGATCGCCAATCCTGCGGCAAGGCGGCATACGTCAGTGAGTCGATGATCTCAGTCCCCGCGCCCGCCAGTCGAATGCGATCGCCGCCATCGCCCAGTGTGCGCCAGGCGGGCACGGTCAGTACTTCGCCGGCGAATTCCTGGTACGCGGAGCGGAATTGATCTTCATCCTGAGCCAGCACCACAAACGCCCCCGGCTCCAGGATGGACGCCGTTGGCGGAAGACTGGACAAGGCAGTGCTGTCGCCGATCTGGACACCGCGCAGGTCGACGGGAACAGTGGCCGTATTGTACAATTCGATCCACTCGCCGGAGAACCCGGCTACGGGGGCGGCCATGTACTCGGAGATGATGAGTAGCGAAGGCGGACAGAGAATGGTAATCACGATCGCGGCGCTGTCGGCTGCGGTTCCCTGAGCGTCGCGCAGCGAAAACTGCAGACGCTGCAACCCAATAGGCGCATCGACCCAGGGTAACGCGAGGATCGCCGACTGTCCCTCGTCCATCGCCGTGATCGCGAGTTCAGCGATCGGTTCGCGCTGTGCGCCGGGGTTGGCGAAGTCGAGTTCGCGCAGGACAGTCAGTATAAAACCCGAAGCCGGCCCGAAGCGGTGATTGCGCACTGCCGCGGCCAGAGTGAGTGTGTCGCCCCAGCGACGCAGCGCCGGCTCGATCCAGACGGAATCGAACATCAGCGACCCGGTTTCGCCGCGCGCCACCGAATTGGGCGTGCCGGGGGTGGCGCCCAGCGGCGCCTCGGAAACGGTCCAGTCACCGGGCACAGAGTACGATGGCGTCAATTCGACACGTTCCACCGATCGGTTGTCGGGATAGGTCAGGCGGAAGGACAGCGAGTCGATGATCTCACCGGAGGGGCCGATTAAGCGAATGCCATCGCCGGTATTGTTGAGCGCGCGCCAGCCGGGGATGCCGGTGAGCGCTCCGGTGAAGTCAGGATAGTGAGCGCGGAAGGCGGCCGCGTTTTCGGCCAGCACATGGAATCCGCCGGCAGGGATTGCTCCGGCGGTGGCGGGAATCGATTCGCTATTGAGCGAATCGCCGACACGCAGCCCTTCGAGACGAATCTCCCAGTCGCTGACGTTGGCGATCTCCACCCATTCATCGGGACCGGGGGTTTCGGGATTGGCGAGATACTCGGAGATCACCAGATGCGGTCGATTGAAACGCACGAGGACCGGCACCGTGCGTGCATTGTTGGAGCTGTCGGCGTCTTCGTTGAGCCAGGCCGTGACGGGGCTGATCCCCGGGGGCGGGTTCGGCCAATCGAGCACGAGCGTGAGTTCACCACTTTCGGGAATGGCCGGGTAGGGTCGCGCAACGATGACTCTGGCCGCGCTCCCATCGTGTCGCAGCGTCAGCGTGCCGCCGGCGACATCGCCGAAGCCGACATTGCGGATGCGCACGGCGACGCGCACCGTGTCATCCGGCGTGGGAAGCAGCGGGCCCGTGACGAGGGTATCGATGGCCAGATCGCCGCGCGGCGGCAGCACCGAATTGGGCGATCCCGGCGTTGATCCGGACGGAGCGACACTGGGCGCGAAATTGGACGGGGCATCGTTGTCGCCGGGACGAATCCGTTCGATCGAACGTCCATCGCCCGCGTCGGAAGCCCAGAGGATGAGCGAGGTATCGCCGGTGGGCGACACCAGACGCACCGTGTCGCCGGCGTTGCGCAAAGACATCTGGCCGACCGCGATCAACGGAAATGATTCATCGGGCCTATCGCCCCAGACACCGGACGAGTCACCCCAGCGCGCTTCGAAACTGGCCGCGCCGATCGTCTTGCGCGCGAGAACGGCAAAGCCGCCGGCGGGGATGACAAGCGAGGTGTCGAAAGTGATGATCGACCCGCCATCGAGCAATCGGTATCCCTGCAGCGAAACGTCGGCTCCGGTGTCAGGCCAATGGAGGAGTTCGATCCACTCGAGTGTGGTGGCCGACCCGGGTTCGTTGGCGAGGGCCTCGTTCAGGATCAAACCGGCCCGGGCCGGCATGGCCATCCGGAGGATCGCACCGAACGCAAGGAGTAAGGGAAGCATCCTGCGAAGCATGTTACTACCTTAATGCGAGCCGCACCCGCAATTCAACCGGATCGTTGGCGTCCGGATTCTCGAGTTGCTTCCAGACCAGCGCCGCCTCGAACTTCAGGCCGGCCGCCGGAGTGACGACTTCGGTGAAGTAGAAGTACCAGTATCCATCGCCGGGATGATCCAGATCGGGATCGGTCCAGCGGATCGCCGGCGCCAGACGCACAAACCGTCTGAGCTGCCACTCCAGCCCGACGCCGGCGCGGACAAACGGCGCTTCACGACTGTAATGGCGCCCATACTCGGCGCGCAGATTGAGGCGCCGTCCCTCCCTCCCCCACCAGAGGTAGTTGCCCAGCGAGTAGGACTCGCTTTCGTCCTCGTCGATGCGGGCCCGGACGAAGGGCGTCAGACGCAGACCGTCGCGTTGGACCTCGGCACGGAACACGCCGTCGTGTTCCAGCTTTTCGCCGGGCGCCTCGCGGTGAGTCATCCAGTCCCAGCGCAGACGCATACCGGGCGCGACATCCAGCCGTGTCGAGAAGTCGAATCCGCGCTCGCCGGCGGTGCGTGAGGAGAACGCCCTTCCGCGCGATTCAAGCCCGACCACGCGTGTGTCGATGTGCCCCGGCCCGCCGCCGAGGGGATTGGTGAAGCCATCGCCATATGACCATAGCCGGGCATGGAAGCGGCCGCGTTGCAGCGGCCAGAGAAATTCGACCGCCTTGGCGGAGACACCGCGGTTGTTGATGGCGAATTCAGCCAGCAACTGCCGCGGGCCATGCCCCAGGCGTGTGTGAGCGCCATAGACCTGCTCCTCATGAGCGGAGAACAGCTCGAAGCCCTCAATTTCAGGTCTCTCGATGCCGTTGACGCTGCTGGCCCAGTTGAGGCCGACATCCATCGTTTTCCGGGACCAACGCAGTTGCGTCCCGCCCGACCATTCAGTCAGACTGTCGCTGTCGAGAAAACTGAGAAATCCATCTCCCCTCACGGAAGGGGCCAGCGCGATGCTCGCGGCGATTCCATCGTGCCGCCCGAGCGCAGGTTGCCAGAAGGAGCCGGAGCGGTCCACGGAACGCACTATCCGTGAGCGGCGTCCGACCACCAACCCTCTCCCCCAGCGCGGTTCGAGGTTGCCGAGTTGCATCGTGACCCGGCGTGTCTGCCAGATGAGGGTGCGCCGTCGCCAGCGACCGCCCTCGTCGCGGTCATGCTCCCAGTCGAACAGGCCGCGGACTGCGCCGCTCTGCCAACGGACCACGGTGTACCCATCGCTGCCGGTGGGTTCATTCAAGTCGGCATCGATCCCGCTGCGCCACGAAGTCAGAAGCGGCAGGTCGACACGTCCGGTGACGGCAGCGGGCCGGGGTTGAGTGATCGGCTGGGATGAATCGGCGGCCAGATAGCCGGCATCGGAGCCAGGAAGCGCTTCCCAGTCGGAGGGAGGGTTGGTCAGTGTGTCGGCGCCGGCGCGGACCAGTTCCAGAAGATCGAGGAAATCTTCGAAACTGATCTCGCCTTGGTCGAGCGCTTCCCAGAGATCCTCCTCGGATTCATAGGGGCGGATATCGGGTTGCTGGGCGGCGGCGGATGGGGCAAGGGCCAATAAGACCAATAGGACCAATAGGACAGATAGGACGAATTGGGCCAATGCGGCGGTACGCTCAGAGGCCATACTCGCGAATCTTGCGGTAGAGTGTGCGTTCGCCGATGCCCAGCAATCGGGCCGCCTGCGAGCGGTTGCCGCGGGTTTGCTGGAGAGCCAGCGCGATGCGCTCGCGCTCCACCTCGCGCATCGAGGCAAAACGGTCCCCGCCGCTGACGGCGTGGTCGGTGTCGGAGAGACGGTCGACACGACGCTTGAGATAATCCAAGTCGCGTTTCAGCTCGGAGAGCGCGGCGAAAATCATCTCGCGCTCGACATTTTCGGCGCGCCGTCCGGTCGCCACCGGGAGGTTGACGCCGGGGCGGACGTTTTCCAGCAGCTCGCCGACCCGCTCGGTGTCGAGCGTCAGGCCGGGGAAGCGCACGCCGGCGCGCTCGACAAAATTGCGCAGTTCGCGGATGTTGCCCGGCCAGTCGTAGTCGACCAGCCGTGCCAGCGCGGGTTCGTCGAGGAATCCGGTCAGCGCGCCGCCGGCCTGGCCGCGATGATGGGCCAGGAGCGCCGGAACATCGGCGCGGCGGTCGCGCAATGGCGCCAGCGGCAACTGCACCACCGCCAGGCGGAAATACAGATCGCGGCGAAAGTGTCCATCAGCTACGGCGCTTTGCAGATGGCGGTTGGTGGCGGCGACAATACGGAAATCGACCGGCAATGCCCGGGTCGCGCCGATCGGGCGCACCTGACGCTCCTCGAGCACACGCAGAAGACGCGCCTGCACCGCCGGACTGGTCTCGCCGATTTCATCGAGGAAGATCGTGCCACCGTCGACCGCCTCGAAGATGCCCTTCTTGCGGCCGAAGGCATCGGTGAACGCCCCCTTTTCGTGGCCGAAGAGTTCGCTTTCAAGGAGTGTCTCGGGAAAGGCCGAGCAATTGAGGGCCAGGAAGGGTTTCGCGGCACGAGCGCTGTTGCGATGCACGGCGCGCGCGGCCAGCTCCTTGCCGGTGCCGGATTCGCCTTCGATGAGCACGGTCGCATCCGATTGCGCCGCAGCCAACAGCAGATTCGAGGCGGCGCGTATCTCAGGCGAAAGCCCCACCCAACCGCAACGCGCCACCTGGTCGCGCTCCGACCAGAGGGCGGTCAACCGCGCCCGCAACTGGGCGATCTCCTGATCGCGCGGCAGGAGATTTGCGCCCCAGCGCGCGGACAAATCACGCCATGTTGCCGGCTTACTCCATCCACCCGGCTCCGCATCCTCAACGAGCAACAAGTCAGCCATCGGCGCGCGATGACGGACCTTGGCTGTCAATTGTTCCACCGTCAGGCCGGCGTTGGCGAGATCGAGAAGGATGATGTCCGGAGAGCGATCGGCCAGACGACGCAACGCCGTCATCAGGCCGTCGAAGGCGGTGTGCGATCCACCGAAGGGTTCGATCGCCCTCCGCCAATGCTCGGCCAAGCGGGGATCGGCGGTGATTGTGCAGATTTGACGTGCCTGCCTTGCCATCCAAGCCCTCGATTTCTGCCATAATAGCAGAGATCTGGCCAGAATGGCAAGGGCCCGGATCGCTGTGTGGACAGTCAGCGACGACGGGATCGTCGCCCATAGCGGCGCGCTGCGCCGGCTTTGGGCTTTCGGGGTGATTCCTCGGCGACCAACTCCAGGTCGATCTCGCGACGTTCGGCATCGGTGCGGATCAGGCGCACACGAACGCTTTCGCCGAGACGGAAGGTCCGTCCGCGTCGGCGTCCCCGCACCTGCCAGCGTTCGCGCTCCCAGACATAGAAGTCATCGTCGATGCCGGAAAACCGGACCAGCCCGTCGGCGCCGATCCCATCCAGAGAGACAAACATGCCGAACTCGAGGAATCCGGAGACTTTGCCGGTGTATTCGTCGCCCAGGTGCTGCGAGAGGTACTCCAGTTGCTTAATGCGGATTGATTCGCGCTCGGCTTCCTCCGCCTGCCGCTCACGGTCGGAGGTTTGCCGACCAATGGCCGGCAGCGCGGCGCGCATGCTGTTCTGTTGCGCCACCTTCCAGGTGTTGGACTCGAGCTTCTTGATGTGCCGGTGAATCCACAGATCGGGGTAGCGGCGGATCGGCGAGGTGAAATGCGTGTAGTACGGGAACGCCAATCCAAAGTGCCCGACGTTGTCGGGTTGATAGACCGCCTTCATCAGCGAGCGCAACAGGACCTGGTGGATCATGTCCTTGCGCGGGTCATCGCGGATCTGCTCAAGAAACTGCGCGAGCTTTTTCGGCGTGACGCCCCCTTCGGCCGAGAAGCGGAAGCCCAGGTGCTCGGCGAATCCGGCGAATTCTTCCATCTTTTCCGGGGCCGGCGGCGCATGGACGCGATAGAGACAGGGAAGATTCTTGCGCAGGAAGCGGTGCGCGGCGCACTGGTTGGCCACCAGCATGAATTCCTCAATCAACTGGTGCGACTCATCCGAGTGCCGCAGCCGGATGTCCACCGGGTGGCCGTCTTCGTCGAGAATCACCTTCGCTTCCGGGACATCGAGGTCGAGACTGCCGTGGGCGAACCGCCGCCGTCGCAGCAGGCGCGCCAGCGCCCGCATCATGTCGAGCGTGTCGGCCAGCGGCGCGATTGTGCGCGTCTTCTCCCCTGTCGCGAAGTAGTCCATGACCATCTCGTAACTCAACTTCGCGCGCGAACGGATCACGCCCTCGACGAACCGGTACTTGATCACCTCGCCGGTTTCGCTCAGGTCGATGATGCAGGAGAGCGTCAGCCGGTCGACCTTCGGCCGCAGACTGCATAGATCGTTGGAGAGCCGCTCGGGAAGCATCGGGATGACACGGTCGACCAGATAGACCGATGTGCCGCGCTCGTAGGCCTCGCGATCGAGCGCGCCGCCTTCACGGACATAGTGGCTGACGTCGGCGATGTGCACTCCCAGCCGCCAGTGACGGCCCACGCGTTCGATCGAGACGGCGTCGTCGTGGTCCTTGGCATCGGCGGGGTCGATGGTGAAGGTGATGAGGTCGCGAAAGTCCTCGCGTCCCTTCAGCTCACCGGGAGGAATCGAGTCGGGGAACGCCTTGGCTTCCTGAAGCACCTCGGCGGGGAAACGTCGCGGAAGATTGTAGGAACCGATAACTCGTTCGATGTCGACACCCGGTTCATCGGGGAAGCCGAGCACCTCGACGATCTTCCCGGACGGGGAGGCATCGGGGGAGTCCCAGTCGGTGATCTGCACGATCACTTGCTGGCCGATCTGCGCCTTGCGGGTCTGGGCGGGCGGAACATGGATTTCGCGCAGCGGGTGCGGGGCATCGGGCACCACGTAGGAGAAGTGCCGCGACTTGTGGTAGATACCGACGATCGGCTTGAGCGCCCGCGCGAGAATCTTGATGATAGCCCCTTCCTCGGTGGGCCCGTCTTTTTCCTGATGCAGACGCACCATCACCCGGTCGCCGTCAAGCGCGGTGAGCCGCTCGCGCGGGCGGATAAAGATCTCGCGGCGCGGCGCCCCGGGGTCCTCGTCGGGTGGATCAAGACGGACGAAGAAGTGCTGCCCGCGACGCACCGCCACGGTGCCGATGATCAGGTTGAGCGGATCGGGCGGCGCCAGACGTCCGCGCTTGAGCGTCACCAGCCGTCCGGACGAAAGCATCTGCTTGACCAGGCCGCGCAGTTTCGGGTAGTCGCGCTCTGGCAGATGCATCAAGTGCGACAGTTCGCGCAGCTTGACCGGCCGTCCAACGTCGTGGATCAGGAAGTGAATAATGCTGTCGGGCGTCAGGGTCATGCGAAGGGCTCCAAAGGCAAACAAGGGGCTTACGCCCCCTGTTCACCATCATATCGAACGGACAGACACATCGGATCAGTCGCGACGGCTCTTGATCAGCACCTTGCTAAACATCGGCATGTTTTCCAGGACCCGTCCGGTGCCTCGCACCACGCAGGTGAGCGGGTCATCGGCGACGTTGACCGGGAGATTGGTTTCCTGCCTGAGACGGCGGTCGAGACCGCGCAGAAGGGCGCCGCCGCCAGTGAGGATGATACCGCGGTCGAGGATGTCGGAGGACAGTTCGGGCGGGGTGCGTTCGAGCGACTGCCGGACCGCCTCGACAATGGCGTCGATGGGTTCTTCCAGCGCCTCGCGCACTTGCACCGAGGAGATCTTCATTGTCTTGGGCACGCCGGCGATCAGGTCGCGTCCCTTGATCTCGATCGATTCCTCGCGGTCCAAGGGCGCGGCCGAGCCGATCCGGATCTTGATTTCCTCGGCTGTCAATTCGCCGATCAGGAGGTTGTAGTTCTTCTTCAGGTAGAGCACGATCGACTCGTTCATCTCGTCGCCGGCGATGCGGATCGACATGTTGTTGACGATCCCCGAAAGGGCGATGACGGCGATTTCTGACGTGCCGCCGCCGATGTCGATCACCATGTTGCCGGAGGGCTGGTCGACCGGCAGCCCGACGCCGATGGCGGCGGCCATCGGCTCCTGCAGCAGGAAGACCTCGCGGGCGCCGGCGCTCTGGGCCGAATCGCGCACCGCGCGCTTTTCCACTTCGGTGATCCCCGACGGCACCGAGACCACCACTTTGGGTTTCATCAGGTAGCGGTGGCGAATCACCCGGCGGATGAAGTCCGAGAGCAACTTCTCGGTGATCTCGAAGTCGGCGATCACGCCGTCTTTGAGCGGACGCACCGCGCGGATTTCATCGGGGGTGCGTCCCAGCATCTCCTTGGCGGCCGAGCCGACGGCGAGGATGCGTCCACTGCTGACCTCGGTGGCCACCACCGAGGGTTCATTGAGCACGATGCCGACGCCGCGCACCCAGACCAGCGTGTTGGCGGTGCCGAGGTCGATGCCAATGTCGGAGGAAATCAGGTCGAAGAGTCCCACTGCCCCATCCTATTCATCTGCGCCGGCGGCCGTTCCCTGGTCCCGCCCGCCGAAGTATATGTGCCGTCCGATCAGATTGACAAACTCGCTCCACGGCCGGTCGCCGGTTTTTTCGGCGACATGGCGCAGGGCGCCCATTTTGGAGTCGATCTCGTCGGCGTAGTAGAGAATGAACGCCTCGCGCGTCTGCGGCACCACCGGCGATCCGGTCTCCATCTGTCCCTGGTGCGAGATGATCAGGTGCCGCAGCAGTTGTTCGGTCCGTTCCGGAAACCCCTCGATCGCCCGCATGGCGCTGGTGACGCGGAAGTCACCGGAGTTGATATGCCCGACCAACCGGCCCTCATCGGAGTAGTCGATCATCGACCCGATGGCATACTGCTCGATCTTGCCGATGTCGTGCAGCAGCGCCCCGCAAATCAGAAGCTCGCGGTCCAGATCGGGATAGACCTGGCAGAGCAGCTCGACGATGCGCGCCATGTTCAGCGAGTGTTCCGCCAGTCCACCGAGCGAATCATGGTGCCAGCGTTTGCCGCCAGCCGCCTGCAGGTAGGCCGCGCGCGTGGCGCCGTCGCCGAGCAGCGACCCCAGCAACCGTGAAAGCCAGGGATCGGCGATCGACCCGATGAAGCGGTCCAATTCCGCCGCCAGTGTTTCAGACGGGACCGGCGCGCGGGGGACGAAGGCCGATTTGTCAACCTGGTCGTCGGCTCCGGCGGGACGCATCCTTTCGATGCGAATCTGCGGACGATCGCGGTAGGTCCCGACCAGACCGCGGACCTTGACGATATCGCCGGCGCGCAATTGGTCGAGCAGAGATTCATACCCCTCCCACATGACCGCTTCCATGCGTCCCGATGCGTCGCCGAGCTCCAGCGTGAGCCGTTCGCCCCCCTGATGCTCGCGGCGCTCGAACTTGCGGAGCGCAAAGAAATCTTCGACGCGGTCGCCGGGCGCAAGGTCGCGGATGGCCATCTTCCCCTCTTAAACTCGCTGGACCCCAATGGGTTCCGTAAACGGCCCAAAATCCCTTCCCCCGGCGGCAAAGTCAAGCGGAAAGCCCGTAAGTGCCGTTTGTGGCGCAGACTTATGAACTGTCGGTATGAGAAGGCGGGGTCTATATTCACGCCGCATGTCGCGACTGGACCGATACATACTGCGTGAGCACTACGGGCCCTTTGTGTTCGCGCTCGTGGTCGTCACGCTGGTCCTTGTCGTCGATTTCATCCCCAACGTGGTCAAGATGGTGGTGTCCAAGGGCCTGCCCGCCTGGGTGATCATTCAAGTGTTTGTCCTCAATCTCGCCTGGATGTTCGCCCTGGCGGTGCCGATGGCGGTCCTGTCTGGGACGTTGATGGCCTTCGGTCGGATGGCGGGCGATTCGGAGACCACGGCGATGAAGGCGGCCGGGGTGTCTCTGTACCGAATGATCGTGCCGGTGCTGATCCTGGCGGGGGTGATGGCGTCCGGGCTGATTGTCTTCAACAACGAGGTTTTGCCTGATGCCAATCATCAGGCGCGCAAACTGATGTCCGACATCCGGCGCAAGCGTCCGACGCTGGACCTGAAGGCCAATGTCCTCGAGGACCGGATCGCCGGCTACCATCTGCTGATCAAGTCGCTCGACGAGAAGACCTCCGACATTGCCGACGTAACGATCTTCGATCACAAAAACCGCGCCGAGCCGCGCACGGTGACGGCGAAGACCGGCACGATGCGCAACTCGGAGGACGGCAACACGCTGATCCTCGAATTGTACGACGGCGAGATCCACGAGCCCGATCCCGAGGACCGGGTCAAGTACCGCCGCACGCGTTTTGAGCATCAGACCTTCTACCTTGGCGGAGTGGGCGACGAGTGGACGCGGACCGACACGGAGTATCGCACCGACCGCGAGAAGTCGGCGGCGCAAATGAACGAGGACATCGCGGTCTGGCGGGCCTCGATCGACTCGCGCTGGCGCACCATCAACAGCACCTGCTCCTCCTGGGTGGCGGCGGTCTTCCTCCGACCGCCCGATTCACAGATGGTCGCCTATCCCATGCCGGTCGACCGTCCCGATTTTCTGCCCGCCGCCGACAGCCTCAACGCCCGTCAGCGGGCCGCCGAGCGGGCCTCACGGGTGGTCGCCATGATCGAGCGCGAGCGGGCGGCGATGGACAATCAGCAGCGGTTGATCGATCAGTACAAAATCGAAGTGTACAAGAAGTACTCGATCCCGGCGGCGTGCGTGGTCTTCGTCCTCATCGGCTGTCCGTTGGCGGTGCGGGCACGGCGCGGAGGGATTGCGACCGCCATCGGCGTGTCGATCGGGCTGTTTTTGCTGTATTGGGCTTTTCTCATCGGCGGGGAGAAACTGGCCGACCGCGGCTTTGTCTCGCCGTTCTGGGCGATGTGGAGCGCCGATCTGCTGATCGGCGCGGCGGGGGCGCTGCTCTTGTGGACGGGCACCAACGAGATTCCGCTCTCCCCGCGGGCGATCTGGGCATGGACACGCGGCTGACGTCGGGTTGACGGCATGTTGATACGCATTGATCGCTACCTCATCGGCAAGTTCGTCTTCAGTCTGCTGTGGGCGCTGGTCGCCTTCTGGGCGATCTCGATCATCGTCGACCTGGTGGAAAACATCGACAAGTTCATCGACAAGGGCGTGCCCTTTGTCTATGTCGCGCTCTACTACCTGTACTACAGCCCGTATGTGCTAATCCTGGTGACGCCGGTCGCGGTGCTGCTGGCGACTCTCTTTGCCGTCGGATTCCTGGCCAAGACCAACGAACTGGTGGCGATGCGCGCCGCCGGGCTGTCACTGTGGCGGCTGTCGGCGCCCTTCCTGGCAATGGGGCTGGTTGTCACGGTGTTGGTCTTCATGGCCGGCGAGACCATCTACCCGCGCTGCGAGCGCAACCGCGCCGATCTGCGCGAGCGGCTGATCAAGGGAACCGCGGAGCCGGCGCGGCTGCTGCTGCAAAATGTCTTTCTCGTCGGCGGCGGCGGACGCGTCTACCACTTCAAGACCTTCAACACCAAGCAGAATCTCGGCACCGATGTGACGGTGCAAACAATCGACAACGGCCGTCTGACCCAGACGGTCGAGATGAAACGAATCTGGTATCAGGAGTCGGCGTGGGTGGCCGAAGACGGCGGCATCCGCAATTTCTCCCCCTCCGGCGACAGTGTGGTGTCGTACGAGCCATTCAACGTCACAGCTTTCCCCGCCTGGTCGGAAACGCCCGAGGATGTGGTCCGCAAGCGGGTCAACCCGCAGCAGATGACCTACGGGGAGCTAAAGCAGACGGTGGCGCGTCTGCGCGGCACCGGCGGCAATCCAACGCTTGAGGAAACCGAGTTGGCGTTGAAGATCGCCTTCCCCTTCATCAATCTGATCGTGGTTATGATCGGGTTCCCGATCGCGGCACGGACGCGTCACGCGGGCATGGCGCTGAATTTCGGCATCGCGATGATGATCACGTTCGTAGTGCGCGTGTTGTACGAAATCTTCCGGTCGCTGGGGCACAGCGGCGCGTTGCGTCCGCTCCTGGCCGACTTGTATCCTGCCTGGGTTCCCCATGCCTCGATCGTGGCCGCCTGGACGCCGAATGTCCTGTGCTTGCTGGCAGGGCTGATCGCGCTATGGCGTGTGCGGAAGTAGGCCGCTCCCCTGCCGAACAAAGATTGCTTCGCCGGCCGGGCGCACAGCGCCGGGCCGTCTCGCAATGACGATCAGAGGGGCACAAGCCCCCCCTATCGTCATTGCGAGCCCCGCGGCTTTATGCGGGGCGAAGCAATCTTTGTTTGTCGCTGGGCTGCGTCGGAGGCTACGGGACTTCGACGACAATGAACCTCGCCGCCGACTGCGCGCGGATTGTCAGCTCCTTCTCCCCTTCGATGCGCGCCTGGTCGTTGGTCTCCAGAAGCGCGCCATTGACCTCCAGCGCGCCCGCGGTGACATAGAGGAAGATGCGTCGTCCCGCCTCATTGCGGAAGACATGCTCATGCCCGGCGTCCATGTCCGACAGGTAGATTACGGCGTCGGTGTTGAGCCGCACAACGTCCCGGTGTGACGGATCGCTGGAAGCGACCGCCAGCAGGCGGTTCTTGTAGTCGGCGACGCGGGTGGTGCGCTGCTCGTAACTGGGCGTCAATCCGCGCTTGTCGGGCAGGATCCAGATCTGGTACAGATGCAGCGGCTCGCCCTCGAAATTGAACTCGGAATGGCGCACACCGGTGCCGGCGGTCATGCGCTGGACATCGCCGGCGCGGATGACCGTTTTGTTGCCCATGCTGTCAGAATGAGTGACCGCGCCGGAGAGGACGATGGTCACAATCTCCATTTCGCCGTGCGGGTGCGGCGGGAATCCGCCGCCGGGCGCGACGACGTCGTCGTTGAAGACGCGCAGCGCGCCGAAGTTGACGTTGTCGGGATCGCGGTAGGTGTCAAACGAGAACAGCCAGTACGTCTGCAGCCAGCCGAAGTCGTTGAAATGACGTTCCCGCGCGGGGATGACTCGGATCATGTTGCCTCCCGTGGATTGAGGTTCTACGGTTTTCGGGCGCGTTGTCGCGCGTTCAATCGGTAGAAACGCCCAACCGTACGGCAAGTTCCCGCAGGGAGCCGACGGTGTAATCGGGACGGATATCGATGCCGGGCGGTCGGACTGCGCCGCCGGACTGGCCGCGGTAGCGATCCACCCAGGCGGTGGCCAGCCCCAGCGCCTTGGCGGGGACATGATCATGGTAGAGACTCTGCGCGACATGGAGGACGCTGTCGCGCCCGATGCCCATGTTCGCCAACGTCGACAGGGCGCGATCGAACATGCGATGATCGGGCTTGTAGACGCCGACATCCTCGGCCAGCACCAGCGCATCGAATCGGATGTCCAACGACCGCTGGGTGCCGGCGAAGGAGGCATGATCGGTGTTGGAGACGATCACCAGCTTGAAGCGTGTCTGCAGATCGCGCAGGGCGGCGACGGTGTCGGGAAAGGGCGGCCAGTCGCCCACCGAGCCAGCGAAGGCCGCCGCCGCGGCGGCGTCCCCAGGCAATTCAAAGGTCGATTCCAGAGATTGATGCACGCGGCGCAGAATCTCGGTATAGGGCAATGTCGGGTGCTCGCGTTCGATGCGGCTTTCGGCGTCGCCGAAGGCGACGAGCAACTGGCCATCATCGATTCGATCAACCAACCGCTGCCGCATTGGACGCAGCGCCGTGAGAATGCCCCGCTCCCAGTCGATCAGGGTGCCGTAACAATCGAAGGTCAACGCCTGGAATCGGGTCACGTCGCTCATGCGATCACAGAATAAATCTCACGGTGCCCGGAGACAACCAGTGGAACGAGTTTGGCATACCACTGCTGCCACTCTTTCTGGTTGCCCAGATCGGCCAGGGCCTTCTCAAAGGCGCCCATGCTCTCCCAGGTGTTCTCCAAGACGAGCGTGTAGAACGGCCCGGACAGATCCATGTAGGCGCGATGCTCGATCAGTCCCGGGGCGGTCAGGGCCTTCATCCCGGCCTGGATGACGGCCTTGGCTTCCTTGGCCTTGCCGAACTGCAGCTGGAAGGTGTTGCGGACCAGAATCATGGAACCTCCTGTGGACTAAAAGTGGACATTTCCAGTCCGAGTATAAAAAGCGACGGCGCCGTGTTCAAGCACGGCGCCGCCAGAGACAGCGAAATTGTGGGGCCGATCAGGTGCCCATCGTCCACTCGGCGAGGTATTTCTTCTGCGCGGCGGTCAGGGTGTCGATCTTGACGCCCATCGACTTGAGTTTCAGCCGGGCGATCTCCTTGTCGATGCGCTCCGGGAGGGCGTGCACGCCCAACGGGAGTTTTCCGCGGTTTTTGGCAATGAACTCGACGCCCAGCGCCTGGTTGGCGAAGGACATGTCCATCACCATCGCCGGGTGGCCCTCGGCCGAGGCGAGGTTGATCAACCGTCCCTCGCCGAGCAGATGGATGCGACGTCCATCGCGCAGCGTGTACTCCTCGACCTCGTGACGGACCTTGCGCTTGCCCTTGGACATTTTGTCGAGGGCATCGATGTCGATTTCGACGTTGAAGTGGCCGGAGTTGCAGACCACGGCCCCGTCTTTCATCTTCGCGAAGTGTTCCTTGCGGATGACGGCGAGGTTGCCAGTGAGCGTGATGAAGACATCGCCGTCCCTGGCGGCCTGCGCCATCGGCATGACGCGGAAGCCATCCATGACCGCCTCGATCGCCTTGACCGGCTCGACTTCGCAGACGATGACATCGGCGCCCATGCCGCGGGCCCGCACCGCCACGCCGCGTCCGCACCAGCCATAGCCGACCACGACCACTCTCGATCCGGCCAGCAGATGGTTGGTGGCGCGCAGGATGCCGTCGATGGTCGACTGTCCGGTGCCATAGCGGTTGTCGAAGAAGTGCTTGGTCTGCGAATCGTTGATCGCGACCATCGGGAACTTGAGCACACCTTCGCGCGCCATGGCGCGCAGGCGGATGACACCGGTGGTGGTCTCCTCGAGGCCGCCCCAGATGCCGGCGGCGATCGCGTTGTTGCGCTCCTGATGCAGCGCGGAGACCAAATCGGCGCCGTCGTCGATCGTGACCTGCGGCTTCATCGCCAGCACGGCGTCGATGTGTTTGTAGTAGGTTTTGTTGTCTTCGCCGCGGGTGGCGAAGACGCCCACCTTCGTGTGCTTGGCCAGCGAGGCGGCGACATCATCCTGGGTGGAGAGCGGATTGGAGGCGCAGAGGCGGACTTCGGCGCCGCCGTCCCTCAGCGTTTCCATCAGGTTGGCGGTCTCGGTGGTGACATGCAGGCAGCAGCCCACGCGGATGCCTTTAAGCGGTTTTTCCTTGGCGAAGCGGGCGCGGATCAGGCGCAGGACGGGCATGTTCTTTTCGGCCCACTCGATGCGCAGCGCGCCGGATGCGGCCAGCGACAGATCGGAAACGTGATAATCCATATCGATTGAATTCTCCTCGTACGGGGTGATGGCGCGCTCAGGCGTCCTTGCTCAGCGCCGCGGCCATGTTGGTCTTTTCCCAGGTGAACGTCGCCTCGGTGCGTCCGAAGTGCCCATAGGCGGCGGTCGCCTTGTAGATCGGCGCGCGCAGTCCCAGGTAGTCGATGATCCCTTTCGGGGTGAGGTCCCAGTGCTTGCGGACCAGCTCGCTGATGCGGGCCGACGGGATGCGTTCGGTGCCGCTGCAATCGATCATCACCGAGACCGGCTCGGCGACGCCGATGGCGTAGGCCAACTGCACGGTGCACTGCTCGGCCAGGTCGGCGGCGACGACGTTCTTGGCGATGTGGCGCGCCATGTAGGCGGCGGAACGGTCGACCTTGGTCGGGTCCTTGCCCGAGAAGGCGCCGCCGCCGTGCGGGGCCATACCGCCGTAGGTGTCGACGATGATCTTGCGTCCGGTCATGCCGGTGTCGGACTGCGGGCCGCCGATGACGAATTTGCCGGTGGGGTTGACGTGGAAGATCGTGCGGTCGTCGAGCAGTCGCTTCGGAATCACCTCGCGCGCCACCGTGTCGATGAGTTGCTCGCGCGCGGCGTTGGTAATCATCCTGCCGGTGCCGTCGAGAATGGATTCGTCGTGCTGGGCGGCCAGCACCACGGTGTGCACGCGGGCCGGGACACCGTCTTTATATTCGATGGTGACCTGCGACTTGCCGTCGGGTCCGAGGTAGGGCAGGATGCGCTTCTTGCGCACTTCCGCCAGCCGGCGGGTCAGGTGGTGCGCCAGCATGATCGGCATGGGCATCAGCTCGGGCGTTTCGCGGCAGGCGAAGCCGACCATCAACCCCTGGTCGCCGGCGCCGCCGGTGTCGACCCCCTGCGCGATGTCGGCCGACTGCGGGCCGATGGCGTTGAGGATGCCGCAGGAATCCCAACTGAAACCGCACTGCGTGTAGCCGATCTCACGAAGCGTTTCGCGCACCAGCCGATGGATATCGATGAAGGCGCTGGTGGTGATCTCGCCGCCGACGATCACCAGCCCCACGGTGGCAAAGGTCTCGCAGGCGACACGCCCCATCTTGTCGAGACGCATCACCTCATCGAGGACCGCGTCGGAGATTTGGTCGCAGACTTTGTCCGGGTGGCCTTCGGTCACCGATTCGGACGTAAACAGAAAATCGCCGTTCATTCATCCTCCCGCCGCCGGCCCGGAGCCATCGTTGCGGCGCTGGTGTTGAGGGGGTGCAAGCTCAGGGCAGGCCCACGGCCGATGAGTCGCCGACGTTGAGACGTTTGGCGGTTCCTTCCACGGTGGCGCGCGCACCGACGAGCGAATCTTCCATGACGCAACGGCTCACCTGGGCCTCGTCGGCAATGATCGAATTGCGCACGACCGTGTCCGCAACCCGGGCGCCTTGGCCGATAGAAACATACGGCCCGATCACGGAGCGTTCGACCACGGCCGAGGGCGCAATATACACCGGCGGCAGCACAATGGAACCGTCCAATTGATAGTGAAGCGCGCTCTTGCCGAGCAGGTGGCGGTTGGTTTGCAGAAGGGTTTCGACCTTGCCGCAGTCAAACCAGCCATCGACAGGGACCGCGCGCATCCGGCTGCCGCGTTCGACCATCAGCTGCAGGGCGTCGGTCATCTGAATCTCCCCCGCGCTGGTCCGGGCGGAACCAATGACATCCTTCAGGCAGCGGCGCAGAAGCCCGGTTGAGTGGATGCCGTAGAGCCCGACCACCGCCCACTTCGACGGAGGGTCGGCGGGTTTTTCCACCAGACGGGTGATGTAACGGCCATCGGTCTCGATCACGCCGAAGCGGCGCGGGTCATCGACCTCCTTGACGCCGATGGCATCCTCCGGCCCGGTCACGAAGGAGCCCAAATCGACATCGAGGATCGTATCGCCGAGAATGATCAGCACCGGGTCGTCATCGGGCGTGTCCTCGAGCGCGAGGTGCACGGCATACCCCAGGCCGAGCAGTTCGGCCTGCTGGACGAAGCGGACATTCAGATCATAGCGGGTCCGGACATACTCCTCGATCTGGTCGCCGAGGAAGCCGACGACCAGCCGGATGGTACCGAGGCCGTCGACGGCGGCGATGCGATCGAGGATATGACCGAGGATCGGCTTGCCGGCTACTGGCAGCAGCGCCTTCGGAGCGGTGTGTGTGTGCGGGCGGAGGCGGGTGCCGACGCCGGCGGCGGGGATGATCACGTTGGTCATGCGTCTGTCCGACTGGCCCAGTACCGCGGGCCAGTCGGACAGATTGCGCAATTCGCAGACCCATAACAAGCGGATTATGGGTCCGGGCTCATGACCGGTCGGCTACGCCGCTTTGGGACGGGCGACATCCCAGCGGCGCATCAGGTGGCGGACGCCGCCTTCGGTGATCCCCAGATCGCGCGCCGCGGCGCGTTGGTTCCATACGTTGCGTTCCAGCGCCGCCCGCAGGGCCTCGCGCGAGACCCGCGCGCCGACATTGGGCTCATGGATGATGTCAATCTGCTCCAAAAGCCGCATCGCCCACTCGGCAAACTCGGGATCGGAAGGGCGCTCGGCGATCGCCACCAGGCGATGGATAAACGAGCGCAGTTGGCGCACGTTCCCTTCCCAGTGTCCGTTGTAGGCGCGCTCGACCCACAACTGCATGTCCAGACACGAGAGATCCGAGACCGGCACTCCATACTCAACCAGGAAATGACGGATGAGCGGGAGGATGTCGCCGCGCCGTTCACGCAGAGGCAGCAGATGCAACGGCGCGCCGGCCAGGCGAAAGTACAGATCCTGCCGGAATCGTCCGGCGGCCACCGCCGCGCGCAAATTCTCATTGGTCGCCGCGATGAAACGGACATCCAGGGTCAACGGTTCGGTCTGCCCCACCGGACGGATCCGTTGCGAATCGAGCAGCTCGAGAATCTTGGCCTGGAACGGCAGCGGCAGGTTGCCGATCTCGTTGAGGAACACCGTGCCGCCATTGGCCGACTCCATCAGTCCGATCTTGTCGGCCGTCGCGCCGGTGAAGGCGCCCTTGCGATGGCCGAAGACCTCGCTTTCCCAGAGTGATTCCGGGATGCAGGACAAGTCGATCGGCACAAAGGGGCCGTCGCGACGCGGGCTTTGGGCGTGGACATAGCGCGACAACTGGTCCTTGCCGACGCCGGTCTCACCGGTGATCAGGACGGCGATATCGACGCGCGCCAGCCGGTCGGCGAGTTTGAGCGTGTCGCGGGTGCGGCTGTCGGCGCTGATAAACAAGGCGGAGCCGACGGTGTCGGTGGCGCGGGCGCGAATTTCACCCACACGACCCTGCAGGAGATCCTGGGCGGCGCCGCGGGCCTCTTCGATCCAGCGCTCGACGCCGGTTTCGCCGAAGAGCCGTTCGGCCTCGGCCAGGAAGGCGTAGCGCTCGCGGCGGGAAAAGACCGTCGACTGACCGGCGGCCAGGCATGACTTGGCCCACTCCAGCCGCGCGCCGATGGTGCGCAGCAAGTCGACTGACTGCTTAAAGGCGGCGCGGGCCTCGGGATTCTGATCGAGCCGGTGGTGGGCTTCGCCGAGCAGGCGGTAGATCACGCCCTCTTCAAAGCGCTCGCCCACGCGCCGGACGGATTCAAGCGCGCGGTGGCATTCGGCGACCGCTTCGGGGAAATCGCCCTCGGCCAGCCGCACTTCGGCCAGCAATCGGCGGGATTGGCCAACGACCGACTCGTCACGGCTGGGTCCCGATCCGATGGCGATGCCGCGGGCCAACTGTTCGGCCGCCGCCTTGAGGTTGCCTTCCCGCAGTTCCAGTTCGCCCATGTACTCACACCAGGCGCCCTGCTCGCGCAGATGCGGCGAGTCGAAGACCGCGGATTCCAGAGCGCGCAACGCGGCGCGTGCGCCGGTGTGGTCGCCATCCTGAATCCGTACGAAGGCGGTGAGCAGGTCGCTGCGCATGACGTTGAGCGGATCGGACACCTGCGCCAGCGCTTCGCGATTGTCGGTCAGCGTGGCCAGCGCCTTCGGAATCTCGCCGCACAGGGCGAAGGCCTTGCCGAGGTTGTAACGTCCGACCGCGACCCAACGCGGCCGCGCGGCGGTGTCGGCCAGTGCGATACACTGCTCATAGGCGCGCACGGCGTCGGCAAGTTCCGACCGGTCGAAGTGGATGTTACCCAGCCAGTTCAAACTGCGGCAGGCGCCATCGGTGTCGCCGGCGCGCTTGTACGCGTACAGGGCGATGCGCGCGTTCTCCAAGGCCTCGTTGGTCTGGCCAAGGTAGAACTGCGCGATCCCCATGATCAGCGAGCCGCGCGCGTAGAGCGCATGCTCGCTGGAGACGCCAAGAGTTTCCAGAAGCGGTCCGCAGATCTCCAGCGCCCGACGCTGTTCGCCCAGGAATGCCAGGCACTCGCCCTCGATCAGTCGGAGGCGGACAGTGTCCGTCGCCGGATCGCCGCTCGCCTG
Organism: bacterium; assembly: GCA_035559435.1. NCBI lineage: Bacteria > bacterium. The sequence goes on along the minus strand of DATMBC010000055.1, from coordinate 54,656 downwards.
CGCGAGCGCCGATTGGACGAGGGCCAGGGCGCGTTGATACTGGCGGCCGGTCAGAAACGCTTCGGCGTCATTCGCCAGGTTTGTCATGTGGGCCTCCGCCATTAGCGCGCTCCAGTCTTGGTCGAGGGAAGTTGCTGGGAATGCGACCCGGACAGGTGCTGGCCGGAGAGGTCCAGACGGAAGACATAGGACTGGGACAGTCCCAGGCCAAAACGCAGCACAACAATGCCGGTCGATGCCGTGGGCGCGGACACCGCCGCGGTGAGCCGGCCGGTGTCACCCGCCGGGTGGCCCCGCCGCACGGTGATGGTCTTGCGATTGCGTGCCCAAGCCGCCGGCGCGACCAAAAGCGCGCACAGAAGCGACACGAGCATGACTCGTAGGAGCATCCTGTTCATGGCGTACCTCACTGGATCAGGTGTAATGTCGACGCTGCACCTACCACTGTGCAGACAATGATTTGCGGTATGAAGGGTCCGTAAATTATGGATGCAAGGGTGCCATCATCCAGTAAATGGGCTTTCCCGTTTTTGTCAAGCCTCCGCGGGCGCCCGTGGCGGCTGCCGACGGGCCGGCCGGTGCGTGGAAGAACGCTTGCGGCTGCGTAGCGCTTCGCACGGGGTGCGTAGCACTACGCACTCCGGCGTGGGTTTCTGCGCGCTACGGGTCCGATCCATGGACTCCTCTCGAGAACTGAGCGCAATCCTCTGACTGGCATTCATGCAGTTAGAGGGATTCCCAGCGATCAATCGCAGAATTGTGCATGATGGGTCTTGTTCGGCACGACATTTGTTGATGCGGAACACGGGGAGCCCGTTCCGGGCGTGTCTTCGGGGGAGCGAAACGTTCCCTCACCACCCTGCCGCCGGTCAACTACCACGGACGGTCCCGTCGCCGGCGGCAGGGAAATTCTTTTTTATCCTCAGGTCAATTGCCATATCGTGCACCACCAACGCCGGATGACCGGCAATGGATTGGCAATGGACGCCGCCGCGACAATCATCGAGCGATACTACCACGAACTGTGGAATCAGTGGCGTTGGGACCTCATACCGGCGCTGATCGATCCGGCTCTTGTCTTTCGCGGGTCGCTGGGAACGGACGTCGTCGGTCAGGAAGGGTTCCGTCGGTACATGGAGCAGGTGCGCGCGGCCTTTCCGGACTTCCATAATACGATCGACGAGCTCATCGTTGACAACGACCGGGCGGCTGTCCGGCTGACTTACAGTGGCACGCACAGCGGCCCGATCTTTGGATTTCCGGCAACGGGCCGACCGATTCGATACGCGGGTGCTGCCTTCTTCTCGGTCCAGTCGGGACGAATCACTAAGGGCTGGGTTCTGGGAGATTTGGAGGGGCTGAGGCGGCAGTTGGCAGGACGGTGAAATCCGCCGTAATTGCCTGTCGATAAAAGGGTTGCATGACCAGGTTTTAGACAGGTCTGATTCTCGCCTTTCTTGACTTCACTGGTCAGGCGGGCATACTTGGGCCTCTCGCCGGTATTCACCGACGAGGGGAAGGACGGAAACTCACTTGGAATCCAAGCACATAGGGATACTGACGTCCGGCGGCGATGCCCCGGGGTTAAACGCGGTCATTCGCGCCATTGTGGTCAAGGCCATCAAGCACAATCGCTGGCAGGTTACCGGCATTCTCGACGGCTGGAAGGGACTGCTCAAGGGCGGCTCCACCCGTCCGATCGCACTGCGGGAAGTCTCGGGCATCATTGGTCAGGGCGGGACGATCCTGAAGACCTCGCGCACCAATCCGGTCAAAAAGGAAGGCGGCATCGACCAGGCCAAGCAGACGGTCAAGAGTCTGGGTCTGGATGGGATCATCGCCATCGGTGGCGAGGATACGCAGGGGGTCGCGCATGCCCTGTTCGAGAACGGCATTCCGATCGTCGGCGTGCCCAAGACCATCGACAACGATCTGGCCGGCACTGACTACTGCTTCGGGTTCGACACGGCGGTCAACACGGTCGTGGATGCGATCGATCGCGTGCGCACCACCACCGAATCGCACAAGCGCGTGATGGTGGTTGAGGTGATGGGCCGTCACGCGGGCTGGATCGCCCTGCAAGGGGGAATCGCCGGCGGCGCCGACGCGATTTTGATACCGGAGCGCCCGACGAACATCGATGAGTTGTGCGCGCTCATCACCCGTCGCCATGAGGGCGGCAAGGACTGGTCGATAGTGGTGGCGGCCGAAGGCGCCTCGTTGACCAAAGCCAACGGCAAGGGCGGCGAGGGCAAGCTCGTGACGCAGGACAGCGAAATCGACGAGTTTGGGCATGTGCGTCTCGGCGGTATCGGGCAGGTCCTGGCGCGCGAGATCGAGGCCCGCACCGGCTACGAGACGCGCGAGGTTATCCTCGGCCATGTGCAGCGCGGCGGATCGCCGACGGCTCTGGATCGCTACATGTGCACCCGATTCGGATTGCACGGCGTGCGCCTGATCGAACAGGGCCAGTTCGGGCGCATGGTGACATTCCGCAATAACCAGATCACCTCGGTTCCTCTCGCCGAGGTGGCGGGCAAGACCAGGACAGTGCCACCGGAACTGTTTGAGGAAGCCGCCTATTTCTTCGGATAACGAAAGCGAGGCACGGATGCGCGGTCGGAGAGGGATCCACATCGGGCTGGCGGCGATGGCCGCGATCATCGCGTTACTGGCGTGTCCCGCCGCCGCGTCAGCGCAGCGCCAAGGGGACCGTTTCGGGGTGCGTGTCGGCGCCTGGCCGCAACAGGACATCGCCGGATCGCTCGGATACGTGTATTTCCACGAAGATCCCGACACGCTCTACCGCGCCGCGGTCGAAGAAGACGGACAGATAGCCCCCTTCCTCGAACTCTACGGGCTTTTTAACGTTAAGGGGATCTGGTGGGTCGAGATTGGGGCGGGATTTGCCCAACGTAATGACGTTCAGGTCGATGGGATACAGGAGGAACCGCCGATAACACCGGTGGACCCCAAGGGGGACACATCGCAGGCCAGCAAAATCCTGTTCGGCGACGGCCGTGTCGATTTCATCCCGCTGTTTCTTGGGGCGCGGGCGATCCATGAGTTGGGCACAGCGGCTCATCCGCACAACATCTACGCCCGCGGCGGAATCTCGGTGCTGATTGCCAGCGAACAACCCAGCAACATCCACCCGCGCCTGGGGCGGAGCGTGTATTCCGAGGGAACCAAGGCGGCGCTGGGCTTTCTGATCGGCGCCGGCGGCGAATACTACCTGAGCGGCCGGTTCGGGCTGGTGGGTGACATCGCCTACCGTCTCAGCGATCTGAATTACAGCGACGATGGCAACTTCGATCTGTCGAGCCTGTGGGCGTCGGTGGGCGTGACGCTGCGGGTGCGGTAACAACAAGGAGCGGGTGTGATCAAAATCTCAGGGATCGCGTTGATGACGGCCGTGCTGGCGGCACTGCTTATGGCCGGGCCGCTGGCGGCGCAACCGATGGGCGTACCGAAGGAAGCGCGCCAGGAGCCGACACCGGGCCAGTGGGGCAAGGCGCTGGTCGGCGGGCAACTGGGGCCATGGTTCACCAGCGATCTGGGCAACGAGATCACCGAACCCAACGCCCGTCTCGATGCGTCCAACACCGCCTTCCATCTCGAGTTTTTCTACCAGCCCCACATGACGGGCATTCTCAATCTCGACTTCAGCATCGGCGCGATCAACCGCGGCGATTTGCGGGTGCGGACCGGCGAGGAGGACATCTTCGGCGATGCGACCATCTATCCGCTCAGCGCCGGCATCATCCTCTACCCCATGGCCAAACGGACGCAACAGAAGCTCCAGCCCTCGTTGCGCGCCGGCGGGTCGCTCGTGGTCGGGACCGAGCTGTTTGAGATCAATCTGGCGCGGTCGAATCTGATCGGGTTCGACACCGAATCGCGCACGGCGCTGGGGTACTACTTTGGCGCCGGGGCCAATCTGGTCCTGTCGCCGTCGTTCTGCCTGACCGGGACGGTCAAATATCAACGCGCCAAGTTCGACAAAGAGTTATTCGGTGTCAAAGACTACTCGGGAACCATGGTGCTCATCGGAGCCGCCTACATGTATCGTTAGCCGCGTTGTGGCCCGCGCAGATCGCGGTCGGACCTGCCGCACATCACATCCCAAAAGGAGTCGGAGGAACTATGGCAATCAAAGTGGGGATCAATGGATTCGGACGTATCGGACGGTTGGTGTACCGCGCGGCGATGAACAATCCGCAGATTGACATTGTCGGCATCAACGACATCTGCGACGCCCCGACGATGGCGCACCTGCTCAAGTACGACTCCATCCATCGCCGTCTCGACGTGGCCGTGAAGGCCGACGGTGACGCGCTGGTGGTCGGCGCCAAGCGTATCAAGGTGACCGCCGAAAAGGATCCCACAAAGTTGCCGTGGAAGGAACTGGGCGCCGAGACGGTGCTCGAGTCGACAGGGCTGTTCACCGATCGTGAGAAGGCCGCGGCGCACCTGACCGCCGGCGCCAGGCGCGTGCTCATCTCCGCGCCGGCCAAGAAGGTCGACGGCACCTTCGTGATCGGCGTCAACGACAAGGACTACGATCCCAAAAAGCACATGGTCATTTCGATCGGCTCCTGCACGACCAACTGTCTGGCGCCGGTGGCCAAGGTGCTGGATGCTGAATACGGCATCGTGTCGGGATACATGACCACGGTGCACGCCTACACCAACGACCAGCGCATTCTCGATCTGCCGCACAAGGACCTGCGCCGGGCCCGTGCCGCGGCCATGTCGCTCATCCCCACCTCGACCGGCGCGGCCAAGGCCATCGGCCTGGTCCTGCCGCAGCTGGAAGGCAAACTCGACGGCGTGGCGGTGCGCGCCCCGGTGCCGGATGGGTCGCTGGTTGACTTGACTTGTGTCACCGCCAAACCGGCGACGGCGGAAGGGATCAACGCGGCGATGAAGAAAGCCGCCGAGGGTCCCATGAAGGGCATCCTCTACTACTGCGAGGACCCGATTGTCTCGATGGACATTGTGGGCGATCCGCACTCCTCGATTTTCGACGCCAGGGAGACGCGCGCCAACGGCAATCTGGTCAAGGTGTTCTCGTGGTACGACAACGAGTGGGGCTTCTCCTGCCGTGTGGTGGAGATGCTGGCGCGGATGCACGATTGAGGCGATTGACGATCGGCGATTGGCGATTGAAGAGAGACTGATGAACAAGAAGACCATTGATGACATTATCGGGCAGGTGCGCGGCAAGCGGGTCCTGGTGCGCGTCGATTTCAATGTGCCGATCAAGGACGGCAAAGTCACCGATGACACGCGGCTGGTGGCGGCGCTGCCGACGGTCCGTCGGCTGGTCGACGCCGGGGCACGGGTCATCCTGGTCTCGCATTTGGGGCGTCCCAAGAATGGGCCCGATCCGAAGTATTCCCTCCGCCCGGTCGCCGAGCATTTCAGCCGCCTGATCGGCCGGCCGGTCGGGTTTTCCGAAGATTGCATCGGTCTTAAACCCGAGAACTGCTGCCGCATCCTCAACGACGGCGACATCTGCCTGCTGGAGAATGTCCGTTTCCACGCCGCCGAGGAAAAGAACGACCCCGAGTTTGCGCGTCGTCTGGCCGCCTGCGCCGAAATATACGTGAACGACGCTTTCGGCAGCGCGCATCGGGCGCACGCCTCAACCGAGGGTGTGACCAAGTTCCTCCGCACCGCCGTCGCGGGCTACCTGATGGAAAAGGAACTCGATTATCTGGGACGTCTGCTGACCAATCCGAAGCGGCCACTCGTCGCGATCCTCGGTGGCGCCAAAGTCTCGGGAAAACTCGAGGTGTTGACCAATCTGATGAAGACGGTGGACACGTTTCTCATCGGTGGCGGGATGGCGTTCACCTTCCTCAAGGCGCAGGGCAAACCGGTCGGCAAATCGCTGGTCGAAGAGGACCTGGTGGACACCGCCAAAGGGATTCTCCGCGACGCCGAGAAAGACGGCCGTCGGATCATTCTCCCGTGGGATTGTGTGGTGGCGGCCGACCTGACACCGGAGGCGATGCACCAGATCGTTGCCGTCGAGTCGATTCCTGACGACATGGCCGGATACGACATCGGCCCGCACACGATCAAGGACTTCGACGACGTGCTCAGCCAAGCCGGGACAATCTTTTGGAACGGCCCGATGGGGGTCTTCGAGACGCCCCCATACGATGAAGGCACCAAGGCCGTCGCACAAGCGGTGGCGCATGCCACCGACCGTGGCGCGATCTCCGTGGTCGGCGGTGGCGATTCGGTGGCGGCGGTGCATCAGGCCGGTGTCGCCGAGCACATCTCACACATCTCGACCGGCGGCGGTGCCTCGCTGGAGTTTCTCGAAGGCAAGATCCTGCCCGGAGTGGCGGCGCTCAATGACAAATAGGGCGCGCGGGCCGCACGGCGACAGCGCACGGGCATGACCACATCACGGCGCGCGCCGGAGGCGTAGGCGCCCATCAGGGCTGATATGACCCGGAAACCATTTATCGCCGGCAACTGGAAGATGAACGGGGATGTCCCGACCACGATGCAGTTGTGCGCGGCGCTCCACAAGCGGGAAGCGGGCTGGAAGCATGCCGATGTGGCGATCTTCCCCCCTTATGTGTCGTTATATCCGGCCGCCGACTACCTGCGCGGCAGCCGCATCATGTTGGGGGCGCAGAACATGCATGAGGCGGCCTCGGGAGCGTTCACCGGGGAAATCTCGGCGGGCATGCTGTTGACGGTTGGCTGCCAATTGGTTATCTTGGGACACTCCGAACGGCGGCAGTTGTTCGGCGAGACCGATGCGGGGGTCAATCGCAAGGTCCAGGCGGCGTTGACCGCCGGGCTTGGGCCGATTGTCTGCGTCGGTGAAACTCTGGAAGAACGCGAGTCGGGCCAGACCGAGCAGGTGGTCGAGCGGCAGTTGGCCGGCGGCCTGAAGGACCTGACCGAAGCGCAGATGGAGAAAGTCACGATCGCCTATGAACCAGTGTGGGCGATCGGCACCGGCAAGGTCGCGACGGTGGCCCAGGCCGGCGAAATGCACCGGTTCATCCGCCATTGGCTGGCGCAGCGATTTGGCGCAACCGTGGGTGAGCGTGCACGGATCCAGTATGGCGGCTCGGTGAAGGCGGACAACGCGAAGGGATTGTTGGCGGATCCGGACATTGATGGCGCGCTGGTCGGCGGCGCATCGCTTATCGCCGACGAGTTCGACGCCATCATCCGTGCCGCGGTTTAGAGGATTGCAGAGTCATTCCGAGCGAAGCGAGGAATCTGCTTTTTTGCTTGCCAGTGGGACTGAGGAACAATTGGAGGTCGTGTGTACGGAATCTTCATCGGCATTCATCTTCTGATCTGCGTGGGCTTGATCATTTCGGTCCTGTTGCAGTCGGCCAAGGGCGAGGGTCTCGCCGGCGCCTTCGGGGGCGGCGGGATGACCGGCACGGTCTTCGGCGGCCGTGGAGCGGCGACCTTCCTGGCCAAGGCGACCACGGTGCTGGCGATCTCGTTTTTCGCCTCGGCGCTGGTCCTGTCGTTTCTGAATCCCTCGACCAGCACCGCCACTGGCGGTCTGCAGGGCGAGAGCGCGGTGCAGGAGGCGGCCAGCCAGTTGCCGCCTGTGGCGCCCGCGACGACCACAACCGATCAGACGCAGCCGGCGACGACCCAGCCGACGCCGATTGACCAGTTGAACCCGGAGCAGAATCAGCAGGCGGGTCAGACACAGCAGCAGCCGGCGCAGACGCCGCCGAATCCGACCGATTCGCCGCGATAGGTCTTGTGTGACGCCCGTGGACCTCGATGGGCGGCGGTACACACCACGTGCGCGAGTGGTGGAATTGGCAGACACGCCATCTTGAGGGGGTGGTGGGGCAACCCGTGCGGGTTCAAATCCCGCCTCGCGCACCACAGTAATGCGTTGTGAATCAACTGGTTAGCATCGCGGCGACGACATTTGCTTCGATATCTAAAAAAGAGTCAAACTTCTGCTGAAAGAGTACGAATAAGTAGTTAGCGACTCCGGAGGACTGCCTTACGCGGTTCGTTGGGCCTCGGCCCACCGGGTCTGCTTTTTTTTTGCCCTGTTTGCCGCCTCTGGGGTATTCTCCATATATGTTCCTTCTCTACGTCGACGAATCGGGACGACCTGCCATGGGACAGGGCGAGTACTTCGTCATGGGAGCCGTGGCTGTCTATGAGAACCAGGCATACTACCTTAGTGAGTCTTTCGATCGAGTGCAGGAGAAGTGGTTTCCTGATATGACATCACCGATTGAGTTCCATTCAAGCAACATTCGCGCGGGTCGAGGGACTTGGCGTCAGTTCCAGAGCAAGATGCGCGACGCGATACTGCAAGATTTGTGCCAAGCCATCCTTGATGTGAATCCGAGAGGCCTCATGCTGTTCGGAGTGGCGATGCACAAATCGTCATTTGGCCATGATGATCCAGTCGAGAAGTCTTTTCATGAGCTCTGTGGGCACTTCGACGCCTTCTTGAATCGGACAAATGCGCCTGTGGGCGCCGAAAAAGATCAAAGACGCGACCGAAATCGAGGTCTGATGGTCTTGGACTCGCAACGGTACACTGGGCACCTGGACAAACTGCTTTTGGAATACCGACGAAAAGGGACCAAGTTCGGAAGAGTAAAGAACTACGCTGACGCCCCAGCGTTTGCGGACTCGAAGACTACCCGCCTACTCCAAGCCGCGGACCTAGTCTCCTATGCGGTTTATCGAAGATACGAGGAAGGGGACGCTAAACTGCTTGACAAGCTCCTCCCTCGTTTCGACCAAGATCAGGACAAGATCCACGGACTCATGCATCTTGTGTCAAAGTGGCGTGAATGTCTCTGTCCAGCTTGTATGAGCAGGAAACTAACTTAGCAAATTTCGTAGTTGTGTTTCCTACCACGATCGATTCAGAGGTTGAGTCGCTCCTATGCCGGAGGCCTATTTCTCGACGGCCCTTGTCGTGCGATGATCCGCCCTTGAACAAGTATCATGACCGCCACAAAAGTGATTGACAGGGCCTTCGGGCCCTCTTCTTTGTATGGCAATGATTGATTCTGCTGGAGTACCTGAAGAGAATGCTCCTCAACAACCCACCGGGAAACGATGCCGTCGCCCATCATGGATGACGGTTTGGACTGCCATAGCCGCTGTTGCGGCGGTATTCGCCGCGGTAGCCGCATACCTTGTGCTGTGCAAGCCCACCATGTCGTCGCGCGAAGGCCAAGCCACTATCGGAGTCCAATTGGATAGATTCGGCCGGCTGTTGGACAGCATCGAACAAGCGTACCCGGACAGTATTGCGACTGCGAACAAGCGAGCAGGCGCTCAAGGTCTTCTTCCGACCGGTACGAGGGCGGAACTTGAGCGAAAAGCAGCATTGGAACCGCTCGCCGACTCAATCTCGGTGAGATGGCACGACATTGATGACCGCATCCGGACTGTGATGGCAGCGATGGACGAAGCCGTTGATTCGCTTGAACCAGTTGCCGAGTTCAGAGATCTGTTCTACCGAAGACATGACTTGAAGATACGCAAGGATTCACTCCTGGAAGCCCTGAGCCGCTCGATCCGTACGGCAAGATGAGTCCCACCAGGATAGTTCTCGTTAGCGCGATGGACCTGACTTTCGACTTCGCCCGCTGTCCCTGGCCATCTGATGACCCGCTTATGCTCGATTACCACGATTGTGAGTGGGGCGTGCCGGTGCATGATGACCGCAGGTTGTTCGAGTTCCTGACTCTCGAAGTGGCGCAGGCGGGGTTGTCGTGGCGGACAGTGCTCTACAAGCGCGAGAACTACCGCCGGGCCTTCGATGGGTTCGATCCGGAGAAGATTGCGCGTTACAACAAGCACAATGTCGAGTCGCTGATGAAAAACGAGGGCATCATCCGCAACCGGCTGAAAATCGAGGCGACGATCTCCAACGCGCGGGCGTTCCTGAAGACGGTCGAAGAGTTCGGCCGTTTCGACGCCTATATCTGGCGCTTTACCGACGGCCGTCCGATCGTCAACCGCTGGAAGACCACCAAGCAGATTCCGGCGTCAACACCTATCTCGGATGCCATGTCCAAGGACCTCAAGGCGCGCGGATTCCGGTTTGTCGGCACAACGATCATGTACGCGCACATGCAGGCAACGGGGATGGTCAACGACCACTTGGTGAGTTGTTTCCGGCACGCGGAGTGTCAGATCGACCCCCGGTAGGGGCGTATTGCATACGCCCCTTGCCGCGATGTGAGATCGGGCGTATGCAATACGCCCCTACATTGGTGATGAGATGATGCAGCAGAGCAGTGCCAACCCACAATTGCTTCGTCTTCGGGTCTCGGTCTTCCTCGCGGTGAGTCTGGATGGATTCATCGCGCGCGCCGACGGAGGGATCGACTGGCTGATGCGGTATGAGGACCCGGGCAACGAGGACTACGGGTTCAAGGACTTCTTCGACACGGTCGACGCGATCGTCATGGGCCGTAACACCTACGATCTGGCGTTGTCGTTCGACACCTGGCTTTATGGCGACACGCGGATGATCGTGCTCACGCACCGTCCCGTGACATCAAAACACAATGAGACGGCCTATGCGGGATCGCTGACCGACCTGGTCGAGACGCTGGGACGCGAAGGAGTGCGGCGCATCTACCTCGACGGCGGCCAGACGGTGCGTCAGGGGCTGGCCGCGGGCCTGGTCGACGACATGACGCTCACGCTGATTCCCACGCTGCTCGGCCAGGGCATCCCCCTCTTCGGCGCGGATGTCCCGGAAAGCCGATGGACGCTTGTGGGCACGAAAAGTTACGCGAACGGATTGGTGCAGGTGCGGTATGAGCGGGCGGGGTTAGCTTAGTCTAGGCATCTGTACCGGTATCGAGGTTCTGAGAGGAAATCTTCTTGCGGTAACGATTGATCGCCGCGAATACACGACGACGCCGGTTTTCGTCGTGGCAACTAGCTGCGCACTCTATGATCCCGCGCGACGTGATCAGTAACGCAGCGGCGGTCTTTGCGTCATCCGCTCGATCATCGTCGAGTCGGTAGTCGGCACGTATTCTCGCACTGTGCAGGTCCGCAAGCTGCTTCGCCGCTGTGCGTAACTCCGTGTCCCCGCAGTTGTGGAGTAGATTTCGGATTGTGCCGTGCGCTCCCGAATTCGCCACGACGGGTATATTGATGCTATTCAGGAATCTCGAACATGAATGAAACGCCCCATAGTAGCCTCTGCTGACAGCGCTTCTTATCGCCGCAGGAAGAGGTTTCTTCGCTAGGTCCTCGCCTAGCTTCTGAAATTCGGTTGGCTCCAAGTGATTCGACTCACACAATATTAAAGGATAGGCGGATGTAATCACACTTTGGCCACGATACTTCGCGTGTCCATTCAGAACTATACTCTTTGTGCGCGAGCGCGACATCTGTAACTTCGCCCATTGTCGTAAAGGAATGCAGAATCCAGACTTCGGCACTTTCTGGATCTGCTTCCATCGTGAAGTGCTCACTCCACACATTCTGAAAGTGTTTTCGCACAAGTGACTTGGAAAGCGCTATCTCGCCCCACAATCTACGAACCCCGACATAAGCGGCCACCCTGGCCGGCAGCTCTTGGCTTTGACTAATTGGCTGCAGGTCCGCCGTGATTGCACTCATCGTCACAATTGAGTCGTGGATCCGGAGGCTAGACAAGTCAAACAAGTCCTCATAGGAGGTCGCCTGTAGCGCATCGTTGTAAGCCGCCAGTATTCCAGGCTCTGAGTCGGGCGAGCGCAGTCCCGCTGAAGAGGTGCTGACAATCACACTGCGCGAATTAAGGGCTGGATGCCAGCCAAGCGAGTGAATTTGCACTCGGCTGGCCCGCTGCCGATCCGGAGTGGAAGGAGTGGTCTCACTTGTGTGGATTCTGTCCTTCATCGTCTTTCCTCCAAGTGAGTGGAAACAAGTGGAACTAGTTCTGAGAAGAGCACAAAGTCCGTAATGATCGCATCAATTCTTGATCTATCTTTATCCAACCCGATGGTCTCCAGATTTAAATTACAGGCGAACCTCGTACTCTGCTTCCGATTGAGTTGGAGTCTGAGACTCTTGTGGTCATTCAACTGCCAACGAAGGTCATTTTCGACAAGTACTGCGTTGCTCGTGCTTAAGAATCCCACTGTAGCTGAGAATAGCACTGGCGTATGAAAACTTGGTGAGAGACGTCCGAACTCCTGCATGGCTGATTGGACACTGAATTGCTCTGGTGAGCCCACATCGACATTGAAGTTCACATTCAATCCGACTCGATCCAATGGCGTATATCCCAGTACTTTTAAGTACCTCGCGCCCACTTCGAGGAATGGTGGAGGTTGGAGGTCCCTTGGGCGATCCAAACGAATTTGAAATTTAGTCAGATCGACATAGAACTGTAACTCTCCGAAACTTATCTGAGACGCTACTGGTGCGGTTTGTCCCTCTGGTTCGAATGGAGTTTGAAGTCCGCAGACGTCCTTTAGGAAGTGCGGCGTAAGAATTGCGGGATTGAATCGCCCCACACAGACCACTGATGCGAAGTTGAGTTCTATGGTTTTCCTCCTTGCCGCACGTCTACAGTAAAATATACCGTTCACAGCAATAGGTTCCAACCCCGCAGGTTCCAAATCCACAGAAGCAATACACCCGGCAATGGCCGTACCCCCATGGGCACCAAGACCTTACGGCGACTCAGAACGACATCAACAGCGAGCCCGTGCTTCCAAGTATTCCACCAGCCTCGCCATGCTGATGCGCTCCTGCTCCATCGAGTCACGATCCCGGATCGTCACGGTCTGGTCTTCGAGGGTCTGGGAGTCGACGGTGACGCAGAACGGGGTGCCGACCTCGTCCATGCGGCGGTAGCGGCGGCCGACCGCGCCCTTGTCGTCGTAGAAGACCTTGAATTTCGTGCGCAGGTCCTCGGTGATCCTCATGGCGATTTCGGGCATGCCGTCGCGGTTGACCAACGGGAAGATCGCCGCCTTGATCGGCGCGATGCGAGGGTCTAAAGAAATCACCACCCGCTTCTCCCCTTTCACCTCTTCCTCCTTGTAGCCGTCCACGAGGCAGACCAACGTGGTGCGGTCGGCGCCGGCCGAGGTCTCGATGATGTAGGGGATATAGCGCTCGCGGGTTTCCTCGTCGAAGTAGGACAGATCAACGCCCGAGGCCTCCTTGTGACGGCCGAGGTCGAAGTCGGTGCGGTTGTGGATGCCCTCGAATTCCTTCCAGCCGAAGGGGAACTCGTATTCGATGTCGTAGGCGTCCTTGGCATAGTGCGCCAGTTCACCGGGGCCATGCTGGTGGAAGCGCAGTTTCTCGCGGCGGATGCCGAGATCGAGGTAGAATTTCAGCCGTTCTTCCTTCCAATACTCAAACCACTTCTGGTCGTCCCTGGGGTCGATGAAGTACTGCATTTCCATCTGCTCGAACTCGCGCGAGCGGAAAATGAAGTTTCCGGGCGAAATCTCATTCCGGAAGGCCTTGCCGATCTGCGCGATGCCGAACGGCGGTTTGCGGCGCATCGGGCCCATGACGTTGAGAAAGTTGACGTAGATGCCCTGCGCGGTCTCGGGACGCAGATACACGACCGCGGCCTCCTCCTCGACCGGCCCCATGAAGGTCTTGAACATCAGATTGAAGTTGCGCGGCTCGGTGAACTTGCCCTCGGCGTGGCACTTGGCGGCCTTGCGCCCCTTGTAGGCCGGGCTGCCGCACTCGGCCTCGTCGATCTGGTCGAGCCGGAAGCGCGCCTTGCACTCTTTGCAATCGACCAGCGGATCGGTGAAGCCGGCGACATGGCCGGAGGTGACCCAGACCTGCGGATGCATGAGGATGGCGGCATCGATCCCCTCGATGTCATCGCGGCGATGGGTCATCGTCTTCCACCAGTGGTCCTTGATGTTGCGTTTGAGTTCGACCCCCAGCGGGCCGAAATCCCAGCAGGAGTTGAGGCCTCCGTAGATTTCGGAGGACTGGAAGACAAAGCCCCTGCGCTTGCAGAGGGAGACGATCTTTTCCATCAAGGGGTCGGCTTTCGGTGATGCCACAGGTCCTCCGGGGTGTCGGTAGAATACCAGAAAATTATTGCCTCAATCCCGAGCAATGCATGCAGGTACAAGCCTGCTCAACCAGGTCACTTCGTTGTGCGTGCCATCAATTGGAGTGTGCGCATCGTGTCATCAGCAAAGTACGCGCTGACCGCCCGGCTCTGCTTCGCGATCTCTCTCAAGATGTCTCGAAAATCCCAGAGCAGGATCCCACTTCTTGCTGCGGATTGATCCACCCCATCCGTCCAACCCCAGGTCACGATTACCCTCTGGTACTGTCCCGGCTGAAAACCGTACTCGGCGAGCGCTGCAACCACGTTTCTATCCTCAAACTTATACTCAATGAAGTAACCGAGCGTGCGTCGTTGCCCGGCCTTTTGGACCCTCTGCTTTAACAACTCCACCGAGAATGGTTTATCGGTTAGTCCTGAGTAGGACTTCGAAATCGATACTCCGCTTTCGATGTGGTACCGCGACATCCTGCCATTGGCTCTCGGATCAATTGCCAATAAGTCGATTTCCTTCTGTCCCTTGCATTTGATGTTCGGAATTGTAAACCACCCCTTTACGTATCGAACGTATGCCTCTACGATCTTCTCAGTCGTTTCCATCGTTCTTTCGCGAGCCCTGACCAAGGTCAGGGCCACCCATCGCTCAGGATGACAATTAGTGGAAAGTCGTCTATACCGCGCCCATGCGTCGGGCAAAATCGAGCGACTTGATTCGGGTGCCGCCCAGATGGTACCGGGCGAAATCCTCGACCGCCGCGGCGATGTCGTTCAGCGCGCCATTCTCCAATGCGGGCTCGCTTTGTTCTAATATCGGCTTATTCTGGCGGCGGCGCAACTCGGCCAGCGCGGCCGGGCCGAGGCGATGGGGACGGGCCTCTTCGGCGCGGCCTTCACGGCAATCGCGGCAGATGACCCGCCCGGCGGCCGCATCGAAGACCACCGTCTGGTCCGGCGCGGGCTC
Organism: bacterium; assembly: GCA_035559435.1. Taxonomy (NCBI): domain Bacteria; species bacterium. Next base: position 39,636 of record DATMBC010000055.1, on the reverse strand, counting down.
GCGGCCGCAGGTGGTGCAGCGGTCGAGTTCGGGACGGAACCCCAGGCAATCCAGGGCCCCGAGCAGATAGCCCCAATACTGCCGCGCCAGAGCGTCATCGGGCAGACGGGCCAATGAGATCAACGCGGCGCGCGAGAGGTCATACAATGCGGGGTCGCGTTCCTCGTAGCTGTGACGGTAGAGAAACTCGACCACGCCGAAGGCGTATCCCGCCTGCGCCAGCGAGGCGGTCAATGGCACCCAGGGCACAATCGCCCGGCAGGAGGACAGAAGGTAGATCTGCTCCTTGGGCTTCTTGTAGACCACGCACTCGGAGATGGCCAATGGCTCCAGGTGCCCCCAGAACTGCGACTTGGGCCGGAACGCTCCCTTGGCGATGACCGAAATCCGTCCCCAGGCGCGGGTGTAAAGCACCGCGATCTTGGAGGTCTCGGAGAATTTCTGAACGGTCAGGCAGATCGCTTCGGTGACTTCGGGGGCGGGCATTGCGCGCGGGCTCGCGGTGAGGACATCGCCGGCTACTTCTTTGTGTGCGCCGGACGCGGGACCAGTTCATAGACGGTCTCGCCGGGGCGCGAGAGTTTGAATTCGCTGCGGGCCACCTGCTCGATGAACAATGTGTCGGTCTCCAGCAGGCGTTTGCGGGTGTCGAGATCGACGACTTCGGCGGCCAGCGCCAGTTCCTCGGCCCGCAGTTGGTCGTGCAATTGGTGCAGCGACCGTAGACGGAGCAACCCAAGGTCGCCCGAGATCAGAAAATACAGGAACGCCGCCATCGCCGTGGCGGCAAAAGCGACCTTCGCCTTGGCCGACCACTTGTTTTCCGCCGGGCGCGGCAGACTGGAATAGGTGTACTCGCGGATCGTGACATAGCTGGCGCGACGGGCGTGCTTTTTGCGGTTAAACAGCCAAGCCATCCCTGCCCCCTGAAGGTGCGTTGTGACGGGTTGCGCCGCGGCCGCCGGTTCCCTGTTCCGGCGGCCGCGGCCCCGAATTCCTACATCTGACGAAACGCGGCGCGTCCGAGATAGACCGCGCGGCTGCCCAGTTGCTCCTCGATGCGGAGCAATTGATTGTACTTGGCGATCCGGTCGGTGCGGCAGGCCGAGCCGGTCTTGATCTGTCCGCATCCGGTGGCGACCACCAGATCGGCGATCGTCGTATCTTCGGTCTCCCCCGAGCGGTGCGAGACGACCGACGCATACCCGGCGCGTGTGGCCAATGCGATGGTATCGAGTGTTTCGGTCAGCGTGCCAATCTGATTCAACTTGATCAGAATGGCATTGGCGCAGCCGGTCTCGATGCCGCGGCGCAGCCGTTTCGGGTTGGTCACGAACAGGTCGTCGCCAACCAGTTGCAGTTCGCCGCCGAGCCGCTCGGTGACCAGTTGCCAGCCCTCCCAGTCATCCTCAGCGAAGCCGTCCTCGAGGGAGATGATCGGGTAGCGCGAGACCCAGTCGGCCCAGAAGTCGGCCAGTTCAGCCGGCGACAGCGAGCGTCCCTCGCCTTTCAGCTCGTAGCGACTGCTCTTCTTGTCGAAGATCTCGGACGCGGCGGGATCGAGCGCGAAGACGATGTCCTCGCCGGCGGTGTAGCCGGCGCGGTCGACCGCTTCCATCAGCACCGCGAGCGCCTCCTCGTTCGACTTCAGATCGGGGGCGAAACCGCCCTCATCGCCGACAGCGGTCGACAGTTTTTTTTGGCTGAGCACGCGCTTGAGGGCATGGAAGACTTCGACCCCGGCGCGGAGTCCCTCGCTGAACCGTTCGAAGCCGACCGGAACGACCATGAACTCCTGAAAATCGACGTTGTTGTCGGCGTGTTTGCCGCCGTTGAGAACGTTCATCATCGGCACCGGCAGGATCTTCGCGTTGGGCCCGCCGAGGTAGGCGTAGAGGGGCAGTCCGGCGGAGTCCGCCGCTGCCTTGGCCACCGCCAGCGACACGCCAAGCAGGGCATTGGCGCCCAGTTTGGACTTGTCGGGGGTGCCATCGAGTTCGATCAGAAACGCGTCGATGTCCGCCTGATTGAGGGCATCGAGACCCGACTCGGTCAGTTCGGGGCCGATGGTCTCATTGACCGCCTCGACCGCGCGCAATACGCCCTTGCCGTTGTAGCGGTCCTCGTCGCCGTCGCGCAGTTCCAATGCCTCGTGCGCGCCGGTCGACGCGCCCGACGGCACGGCGGCGCGTCCGATGGAGCCATCTTCCAGTCCGATGTCCACCTCAACGGTCGGGTTGCCGCGACTGTCGAGGATTTCGCGTGCGATGCAAAGATCGATAGCCGGCATGTCCCACCTGTGCGGAAGGTTTCCCTGCCCCCGCTCCCGGGTAGGACGGCAAGATTGGGGAGGACCGGCAAAGCGTCAATGATTTTCGCGGGAATGTGACACCCCGGGCGGGAATCGGCTTCGCGGCGCGTGGCGGATAAAGCAGACTCCTCGCTGCGCTCGGAGTGACAGACTGGTGTGGGATGGGTCCTGGGTGCCCTGCAGCGGCGACTACAGGAGTTGTTTGCGGCGGCGGACAAACCACTCGATCGAGAGCGCGGCGATGAAGATGGTGAGGATCAGCCAGTGATTGCCCAGCGCCAGCTCGAGTTTGCGTTCCCGTTCGACCGGCGTCAGATCGAGCGAGTCGAGCACGGCAGGGCGCTCATCCTCGGAATAGTACCGCCCGCCCGATTCACGGGCAATGGCGCGCAGAGTTCCCTCATCCAGCGACGCGAACCGTTGCTCCAGACCATAGGGTTCGATACGGAACATCCCGCCCGACAGCGGCAGGGTCTGGTCTTCGACCTTGGCGACGCCGTCGTAGCGATAGGTCCCCGGCGGCAGGGCGCTCACCTGGCCCTGAAATCGGTCACCGGCGCCGGGATTGAGAACCAAACGGACGGTGTCGCGTCCTTCTTCCGACCAGATACGGGCCGAGACTTCGGCGCGGTCGATGAAACGGTAGGCCTCGTCGTAGACCAGTCCATCGAGATTGATCGGCTCGCCGGCGTGATAGACATCCAAGTCGGTGCGCACCGCCAGTCGGTCGGCATCATCGGTGAGGGTCAGCCAGCGCAGGGCATTGCCCCAGAAATGCTCGTACTCTTCGGGCGCCAATCCGGAGGCGGCATTCTCCATCGCCCAGCGCCAGAGCGGCGCGCCGGCCACGATCAGCGCGCGGCCGCGCTTGAGCGGGCGGGTGAAGACGACCGGGGCGTCGCGTCCGGGAGACACGGCGGCGCGGACAAGGACATCGGCATCAGCGGGCAGGGTGTCAAAGAGGACAAGACTCGACCAAGGCGGACGCGTGGTCCACTGCCGGCGCGTGTCCTCCCAGGTGTTGGCGGGATCGAGACGAACCAGCGGGTGATTCTGGCGTGTGGCCATCGGATCCGATGAAAACTCGCCCATCGGGAACGCCAGCCCGCCCTGAACGAATTCGAGGGGCGGTGGCAACGCATAGGTGCCACGCGAGAACTGGTCGTTGAGCAGGATAATCGTGCCCTTGGTCGACTGCGACATGGCCTCGACATGCGGCGCCCAGTCGCGCGCCAGTTGGTCGCGCGTGGGATGCAGCAGGATGGCGATATCGATTGACTGCCACTCCGAGCCGGTGGGGATCGAGCCCTTGCCCGAGGGGCCGGCGATGTACTCGATCAGTTCGACCCGCTCCTGACGCGACAGCCAGCGGCGCAGCGCGCCATACTCCCAATCGAGCCGGAATCCGACGAGGAAAACTCGCAACTTCCCCTTCATCGCATTGATGAAGGCAGTCTTGCCGGCGGCGGGGATCACCTGGCCATCGGGGCCCAGCAGTTCGACGCGCAGATCGTGCATGCCGGGTGTGTCGTATTGACCGGTCAAGGTCAGTGGCAGACGCTGCCCCGGCCCGGCGAGGGTCGCCTGCTTCTGCTCGAGGGTCCGTCCCCGTGACGACATCCGCACGGTTACGTTTCCGGGGACGCTTCCGCCCTGCAGATCGACGGCGACTTCGAAGGCTTTGCCGGTGAAAACGACCTCCGGCGCGGTCAGCGCAGCCACCTGCGCCTGCGCCGCGCCCGGCGCGCCGAAGCCGACGCTGACGATCGGATATCCCAGACGGGCGGCGACGCTGGCCGGATCGATACCGCGATTGGAGGCGCCATCGCTGAGCAACACGGCGGCGCGGGGCGCTGTTTCGCCGGCCGGACGGCGTCGCAGTTGCTCGAGCGCGTCGCCGATCGCGGTGGCTGTCCCCAGCGAATCGGGCAGCGGGTCGGCGGGATCGCGCAACTGGTCGTCAAAGTAAAGCGACACGATTTCGGCGCGGTCCGCCAACGGGCCGGTGAGGTGTTCCTTTAAGTACCTGGCAGCGCGGGACAACCGATCGGCATCGGCGTCATCGCGCTGCGCCATGCTGGCGGAACGGTCGAAGAGGACGACGATCTCCTGTCGGTCCTGTTCGACGCGGATGGCCGACCAGAGCGCCTCGGCCAGCGCCAGAAAGAGCGCCAGCGCGGCGATGATTCGCAACGCCAGAAGCGGCGACTTCACCGGCCAGCGCAGCGGCGGCATCGTGCGCCGATAATAGAGCCACGCCGCGGCCATCGCCAACAACAGCACGAAGAGCCCCCACACCCAGTACGAGGCGGTGAAGCTGAGCATGGCGAGGAGTGGGTTCATGGAGGCGGTCGGCGGTCTGGACAGCGGGATTCTACACACCAGCGGCGGTTGCGACGACGCAATTTCCCGGGCCGGGGTGATGCGATCTACGATTGGCGGCTGACGGAATGGTTCACGACCTCGATCAGGGCGCGTTTGTAGGCCGAATCGGCCAGGTCGGCGATCTGCTCCAGCGCCAGATTGCGGAAGTTCTCGGCCTTGGCCTGGGCGTAGGCGAAGCCACCGCGCGCGCGGACAAAGTCAACCACTTCGCCGATGCCGTTGTCGGATCCTCCGGTGAGGACCCGGGCGATGTCGCGGCGCTCGGAGTCCTGCGCGTCGCGCAGGGCATAGATGAGCGGCAAGGTGACCTTGCCCGCCTTCAAGTCGTTGCCGGTGGGTTTGCCGGTCCGGGCGGTGTCGCCCCAGTAATCCAACAGGTCATCGGCGATCTGGAATCCCAGCCCGACGTACTCGCCGAACGAGCGAAAGCGCTCGCCCCACTGCTCGTTGCCGTGTGTCAGGGCGCCGGCCTCGCAGGCGGCGGAAAACAGCGAGGCGGTCTTGTCGCCGATAATGCGCAGATAGATCGCCTCGGTGGCGGCGATGTTGCCGGTTTCCTGCAACTGCAGCAGTTCGCCGACCGCGACGCGTTCGGTCGCCAGCGAAATGGTGCGCAGGATGCGGGGGTTGCCGGTGTCGACCATGACGCGGAAGGCCTTGGCGAAAAGGTGATCGCCCATCAGCACCGCGGCCAGATTGCCCCAAATGCGGTTGGCCGAGGGGCGTCCCCGCCGCTGGTCGGCGTTGTCGTTGACATCGTCGTGGAGGAGCGTGGCGGTATGGATCAGTTCGATTGCCACCGCCCCTTCGATGGTCACCTGGCGATCGGGAGTGTGGACATAGGAAGAGAGCAGATACATGGCCGGACGGATTCGCTTGCCCGGCGAGGCGAGCACATGGGCCGCCATCGCGCCGATCAGGCCGGCATGTCCCCCCAATTCCTCGGCGAACCGCTTTTCGAACTCCTCGAGTCCGCCCGAGATCAGAGTCAGCGTGTCAGCAAGCCCCTTATCCATGATTCCGCCAGACTTGCATTTAATCCACTGGCGCGATGCCAGTCAACGGAAAAGGCCCTTCGCGCCGAGAGGACGAGCGCGCACTCCATCCGATGGCGGATGAGCATCCGAACGCGCGTCAAAGGACACTCACACGGCGATTTTGACAGCGAACAATCGGCGGCGGCGCCCCCTTCGATCACATGTGAACTATTTCACCAGCAACTCCCGCGCCGGGAAGAGATGCGAACTCCTCCGACAGCGCGGTCCGGGGCATCAATCTGTCGCCAAGCGCCTGCGGCGTTCAGCTAACACCGGCCAAGTCGGCTGTTCGCTGCGGACCAACATCCGACTGACACTGGAGAAGACCTACGACATCGAGGATGAAGAAAACCGTCTGGTCATGGGCGTGGTTACCGCGTTTTAGAGGCCTGCCCGTTTACGCACGATGCGCGTCGGGGTCTCCCCTGACGCGCATCCGCGTTCTCAATGCATCCTGGCCGATCTCAATCGCAGGGATTGCAGAAATGCGTCTCCGGCGGGAAGGCGCGGAAGACGACATCAATCATGCGGACGGCGTCGATTGCGTTGGTGGCGCCGGAGCAGTCGACATCGGTGTTTGCCAACGGACAGCCGTTTGTCAATGTAACCGGGCGTCCGCGGTAAGCGACATCGATCAACATCACCACGTCAGCGGCATCGAGCACGCCATCGCAACGAGGATCACCGGCGCAGGCGCAGGCACAACGCTCGGGGTAGGAAGTGTGTCGGACATTGTATTCGTAGCCGATGCCCAACTTAAAGACGACGCCGTTGGAGGTTTCCGGGGTCATCGTGCCGACGCCCATAAGCGGCTGGCTGAATGTCGCGACGATTCGCGCCGGGATCACGGCGTACCGCTGGGCGCCCGAAAGGGCCTTGGTCTTGGTCGTCGTCGTGCCCACAAGACTGGCGCCCTGGAATTCGGAGCCGTCCATGCGGATTGAGGCGACGGCGCTGACGGCCACAGCGGCTACCAACAGGGCCGCGCCGACCGCGCCCAGCGAGCGTCGGGCCACCGTCCGCGGAGAGAACTTCGTGTCGATTGTGTTCATCACAAGGACTCCGGGGTGGCCTACTTGGGTTCGCTCATATCGTATTCGAGAACCTGCCGTGACGGTCCGGGATTGGCGACATTGTCGCCCTGCACATCCAACAGGCGCGCGGAGGCGGGAATGGTGGGATCGCCGACGGCGGCCGCGTTGATGATCGGGCCATAGGCGCGCGGGAGATAGGTCGCGGTGATCACCGGATTCCAAATCGACTTCGTGCCCTGGTTGCTGCCGTTGACGGCCTCGAGACGGAACAGGTAAGTGCCCGCCGTGGCCTTGTAGTAAGTGCGGCGTATCGAGATCGGCCACCAGGTGTTGGCCACGGCCGCCGAGGCGCCGAATCCGACGCGCTGGTAGTGGTTGATGTCGATTGATCCGCCGGCGGTCTCATCGATCTGGAAATCGAAGTAGTTCGGGTCGTTGACGTTGGTTCCGGCGAAGCGCGACTGGCCGTTGGCTTCAACAACGATATATCCCGGCGCGGGAATGCTCAGGGTGCAGACGACGACATCGCTGACGGAGAACATCGGCGTGACGTCGACATCCCCGGCGCGCAAGCCCTGCGCCAGACCGGGTTCATCGAGAATCTCGTCGTTGGAGATGGCATCATCGGGCACTTGCACTGAGGCATCACCAGCCGCGTCGGGCGCCAAGGTGATCGCATTGGCGTCGCCCTCAATGACCACCGTGCCAAGGATCGCGCCGCCGGAGGCCTGATCGACTGTCCCGACGCGGTAGGCGTAGGCGACGCTGCCGATCTTGCCGCGCGGCACATACGGGTCGGCGTTTTCGACCAATTGGATTTCCAACCAGCGATCGGGGCCGGAGAAGACCGATTCCGGCACCGGGGCGCTCAAGCCGAGGAAGGTGTTGAAGAGACCGTTCTCGGTCGGCAACGTCTGCGTTTCCTCCCACAGCGCGGTGCCGCCGGTGGCGGCATCAAAGATGCGGAATGTCAGATTGTAGACACCGTCGGGCACGACTCCTTCAACCGAATCCAGCAGGATGCCCTGGAAGTTGAGGCGCTTGGGAACCTCGGCGCGGGCCGTCGAACCGGCGGCCACGACGACCAGCACCACGGCCAGTAGCAACTTGCGCATACACATGGGGCACACTCCTCGCAGAGTCCGGACTGGCTCTGTTGGGTTGACAACGGCGAAGTACACAGAACGCTTGAGCAAGCGTGGTACGGGACAACGGATAAAAGTAATCGACTATCCAAGGCCGGCACAAGGGCTATCTGGAACAAAAATCGCGCCCCCGTGGCGTTTTGGGGATTGGGACCGGATTTGGGACAGCGGCCGGGTTTGGAAGTGAGAGGGAAAGCCATTAGATTGACCTCCATGGCCGAGCCGACACATATCGGGCGATTCGAGATCCAGAGCGAATTGGGACGGGGAGCCATGGGAGTGGTTTACCGGGCGGTGGACCCGCACCTGGGACGTCCTGTGGCGCTCAAGGTCCTCTCCCCCGGCCTGGCCGCGGATGCCGACATGGTGGCCCGGTTCAACTCCGAGGCGCGCAACGCTTCCCACCTGCTGCACCAGAACATCGCGACGGTCTTCGAGGCCGGTCCTTCGGATGTCGGCTGGTACGTGGCCTTCGAGTTGGTTCAGGGGCAGACACTGCGCGGAATCCTCGCCGGCGGTCAATTGCCGTTGCCGCGGGCCACGAATTTCCTCCTCCAGATCGCCGATGGACTGGCGGCCGCCGGGAAGGCCGGGATCGTCCACCGCGACCTCAAGCCGGAAAACATCATGGTGACCCATGATGACGTCGTGAAAATCACCGACTTCGGGCTGGCGAAGAAGATGGGCGATCCGGGGCGAACCCGGGCGGGGACCATCCTCGGCACCGCCTACTACATGGCCCCGGAGCAGGCGCGCGGCGGCGATGTCGATGGACGCGCCGACTGGTTCTCGCTGGGCGTGATTGCCTATGAGATGCTGACCGGGCAGCGTCCCTTTGACGGCTTTCACGAAATGGCGGTGCTCTATGCCATCGTGAACGATGACCCGGCGCCGGTGACATCGTTGCGCGCCGACCTGCCGGAGGGGTTGGTCGAGGCGGTCGGGCGGATGATGCAGAAAGACCCGGCCTCCCGGCTGACCGATCTGCCCACGCTGCGGACGTTGATCGCCACACCGGCGGGCACCTCCAACGCCGCGGGCATCTCCGCGGTGCGCTCAGCGCCGGCGGCGCCCGAGCTGTCGGTGCTCGTGGTCCTCCCCCTCGAAAACAAGTCTCCCGATCCGGAATTCGCGTTCTATGCCGAAGGCTTCGCCGAAGACATCGGCGCGACGTTGAGCCGCTCGCAACGCTTCAAGGTCCTGCCGCACGACCGCGTGTTGGCGGGCAGGCCATCGAGCGGATCCTCCGATGATTGGGGACGGGCGCTGGGGGCGAATTACGTGGTCTCCGGCAGTCTCTTCCGCGCCGGCGATCAATTGAAAATCCGCCTCTATCTGCGCGATCTGCGTTCCGACCATCAGGAGTGGTCGGAATCATTCTCCGGGCGCACCGACGACATCTTCAAGTTTCAAGAGGAAGTCGCGCAGAAGGTTGCCTCGGCGCTGACCGGAGGCGCGGCGGTGGCATCGGTGGCCATGGTCGGCGGCACGCGCAACGCCGAGGCCTACGACTACTACCTGAAAGGCCGCGACTATCATCGCCGCGGCGGCCAGGAGAACATCACTTTCGCCATCGACATGTTCAATCGGGCGCTGGAAATCGATCCGAAATACGCGCAAGCGAATGCGGCGCTGGCGGAATCATACACGCAGATGTACGTCATGTACTACGATCGCGACCAGCGCTGGCTGAAGAAGGCCGAAACGGTCGCCAAGACGGCGCTGATGATTGACCCCAACCTGCCGGAGGCCCATCGCGCGCTGGGGCGGATCATGATGGAGTACGGCCGCAACGAGGAGGCCATCGAGGCCTTCCAGACCGCCATCCGGCAGAAGCCGGATTTTCATGATGCCTACCGCACTCTCGCGTGGATCTACCAGGGCATGCACCGCTACGAAGACTCGATTGACTGGGGCATGAAATCGCTGCGCATGAAGCCGATGGACCGCGAGACGTACCTGCTTTTGGGGCTGAACTACCTCGATTTGCGCGACTGGGACAAGGCGCGCCATCATTTCGAGCGCGCAATCGAGCTGTCGCCCGACTACGGCCGCGCCTACCTGCATCTGGGCAATGTGCACCAGAAACTGGGCTTCCTCGAGGAGGCGGTCCGCCAGTACCGCACGGCGATGAAGTACCTGACGGATGTCAACATCTACCTCGATCTGGGCTGGGCGCTGCTGTTGCGGGGCGACCACGCCGGCGCGCGGGAGTCGTACAATACCCTGATCACGCTGGGCAAAGTCGAGTTCCTCGCTTTCTATTATCTGGGCCTCCTCGACGCGCTCGACGGCGCGACCGAGCGGGCGATGGCGCGTTTCGAGTCGACCGTGTCAATGTGCCGCAAGCAACTGTCGGGCGATCCTGACAATCCCTACTGCGTGGTGACGCTGGCGCAGGCGCTGGCCCGGCTGGGCACGCGCGACGAGGCAGTGGCCCAGGAGTCGCGCGTGGGCCAGCTGGAGGGCGGCAATGGCGCCATCACGCTGGAGCGCGCCCGGGTGTACGCCATCCTCGGCGAAGCGGTTCGTGCGCGCGAGCTGCTGACACTGGCCCTCTCGCAGCCGATGGGGCCATCCGACTTTGAAGTTTCGGTGGATCCCCACTTTGCCGGCATGCAATCGCCCGCGCCATCATCGTCGATGACCCAACAATAGCGAACGCCGACGGCCCCGATGGCACGGGGCCGTCCGGCGGGTGGACCGTCGCGGCGGTCCGCAATCAGTTCGGCTTGGAGGCCGTGGTGGCGGTGGCGGTCGACGACTTGGTCAACTGCGCCAGCGTCTTCGAAGTGTTCTCGTCGGCCTTTTTGGCGGTTCCAGCCAGATCGGCGCTGGCCAGCTTTTCGCAGGCCTCCGAGCAGCACGCATACTTCTTTCCGCCCTGGGTGACATAGGGCGTGCTGGCGGTCGGCATAAATGCCTTGCCGCATCCGCAGACGGCGATGAAATTGGCGGCCAACGCCATCTTCTGGGACTCATCCGCCTTGGCCGCGGTCGTGGTGGCGGCGGTCTTGGCGGCCTGATCTGCCGGCTTGGTGTCGCCGGCAATCACGCCCAGCGTCCCGAACGAGAGAAGTACGGCGGCGATGGTCGCGAATGTGATGAGACGACGTGCCATCGAGCTCCTCCTTCGTGCGAATGGTTGAACTCTCCGACCCCCGCGCGGGGGCCGCTTCCGATTCAGGGCATTGCACACTTCCGCGCGCAGAGAGTTCCGTAGAATTTTGACCAACGGTGGCGAGAGTGCGGCCTCCGGGCAGTGGGAGCCGGAATAGACGGCTACGCGCGGGCAGGGACCGGCGCCGATGCCGTTGTCGGACAACGCTTGAGGAAGACGGTAAACGTCGTGCCCTCGCCTTTGCGGGTCTCAACCAGAATCCGCCCGCCGCAATTGTCGACCAGGCGCTTGACCACGGCCAACCCCAGGCCGGTGCCGTTGGTCTTGGTCGACACGAAGGGTTCATAGAGCCGGGCGAGAACCTGATCGGGGATACCGGCGCCTTCATCGCAGACGGCGATGGCGGTCCAATCGCCCTCGGGCAGGATGCCGTCGGGACGATCACGGCGGGTGACGGTGTGATTGCGGATCCGGACCACAACGCGGCGGAGACCGCGCGACGATTCAAGGCCATTGAAGACCAAGTTGAGGAGAATCTGCTTGAGATGGTCGGGATCGGCTTCGACCATCACCGTGCGGTCGGCGATCTCCGCGTCCAATTCGATCGGGCCGATGCCCATCTGCTGAAAGCGGCGCCGGGTGATCTCGAACACTTCATCGAGCGCGGTGGCGACGCACACGCGACCGGTGACGACCGGCGAGATGCGCGCATACAGCAGAAAGTCGCTGAGGATCTTGTTGAGACGCGCCGATTCCTTCACGATCAGGTCCAGCAGTTGCGCATTCTCCCCGGAGACATCGAGGTCATTGCGCAACACTTCGACCGAGCCGGAGATTGCCGCCAACGGATTGCGGATCTCATGCGCGATGCCGGCGGAGAGTTCGCCGATGGCCGCCAGACGGTCCTGCCGGCGCATCTTCGCCTCGATCTCCTTCACCTCGGTCAAGTCGGCGAAGACCGCGATGACGCCGCGCGAACGGCCGTTGGCGCCGGAAAGCAGCGAGGTCGAGATGCCCACCGGCAGGGTCTTCCCGTCCGGACGATGGATCGTCAGCTCGGAGCGGCAGTCCATCTGTTGCGTGGCCAGCACCCAGTCCAAGCGCTCGGCCAGTTCCGGGTGGGCGACACCCAACACTTCACGCAGGTGGCGTCCGCGGATTTTCTTTTCGGGGATGCCGAGGATCTCTTCGGCGGCGCGATTGAAGTAGACGATGTGCCCGCCCAGATCGAGCGTGAGCACACCGGAGCGCAGGTGCTTGAGAATGTCTCCGGTTTCCAACTTGGCGATCTTGAGCGCTTCGGACGTGTGCGCCAACGCCTCGTCTTTGGAGTAGAGTCGCTCGGCGAGGTACCCGCCGGCGAAGGCGCAAAGGAAAAAGACGCAGAGGCGCAGGAAGATGGTGTAGAAGTCCTCATCCGACAATTGCCCCAGCGCGCCCCAGAACTCCGGCGACCACAGTTGGCGGGCGTGACGCCCGGCTTCAATCCAGACCGCGGTGAAGAATGCCCCTGAGGCGATGCTCGCCACCAGCAGCGTGCCGACCAGACGGTACGACAACGCCGCCGAGATGATTGTCATCAGGTACAGCGAGTTGTACGGCGAACGCATGCCGCCGGTGAAGTATACGATCATGGAGATGACCACCAGTTCCGCGGCCACCTGCAATCCCAAAATGTTCGAGGAAAGAAACGGCACGCGGAACCGGCGGCCCAACAGCACCAGGGCGACCGCGGCGGCGGTAAGCGCCGCGTAAACCCAGAGCGCGGTCTGCAGCGAAGGGGACACCGACAGGTGAGGCCAGGCGAGCGCGGCGGTGACCGCGCAGGTCACGACGCGGGTGGCCAGAATCCAGGCCGGACGTGCGCCCTGATGTTGGCGGCGGGAGTAAATCAGCATGCGCGTAATGCCCCGGCAGACCAACGGCGGCGCTCGCCGCAAAGGCGCGCGCCGCCGTCGGTTCGGATGGTCGCCACCTACTTGATCTTGCCGATGATGTCGAACATCGGCAGGTACATGGCGATCAGGATGCCGCCAATCACCACGCCCATGAAGACGATGATGACCGGCTCGATAATCGATGTCAGCGCGCTGACCGCGGCATCGACTTCCTCATCATAGAAGTCCGCAATCTTTGAGAGCATTTCGTCGAGACCGCCGGTCTTCTCACCGACCGAGATCATCTGGGTCACCATTGGCGGGAATACGCCGGTGTCGCGCAGCGGCCCGGTGATCGTGTCGCCTTCGGCGATCGACACCACCGACTTGCGGATCGCATCCGAGATGACCCGGTTGCCCGCGGTCTTGGCCGTGATCTCGAGCGCGTCGAGAATCGAGACACCCGAGGAGAGCAGCGTGCCGAGCGTGCGGGTGAAACGCGAGATGGCGCTCTTGCGGATGAGCGTCCCGATCAGCGGCGCGCGCAGCATCATCTTGTCGAAGCGCAAACGTCCCTTGTCGGTCTTGACCCAGTAGCGGAAGGCGACGGCGCCGGCAATCAGGCCGCCGAAGATGAACAGGATGTTGCTGCGGAGAAACTCGGAAATACCGAGCACCACCTGGGTGGGCTTCGGCAGTTCGGCGCCGAGTCCGGAGAACATCTTGGCGAACACCGGCACGATGTAGGTCAGCATGGCGAAGGTGACGCCGACCGCGACGATGACGATGACGGTCGGGTAGACCATCGCGCCGCGCACCTTGCGGATCAGGGCGTCGGCCTTTTCGCGGTAGTTGGCCAGACGAACCAGGATGGTGTCCAGCGCGCCGCCGATTTCGCCCGCCTCGACCATGTTCACATAGAGGTCGTCGAAGACCTTCTTGTGCTTGCCGAGCGCCTCGGCCAGCGTCGAGCCGGACGAGACCGAATCCTTCACCTGGGCGATGATCTTGCGCAGCTCGGCCGACTCCATCTGCTTGGACAGAATGTCGAGGCACTGGACCATCGGCAGACCGGCGCCGATCATGGTGGCGAATTGCCGGGTAAAGCGGGAGATGTGAATTTTCTTGATCCCCGTGCCGAGCTTGATGTGGATCTCGGAGGATTTGCGGTTGACGGTATCGACCGCAATCTTCTTCTGCCGCAACAGGCGGTCGAGTTCCGCCTTGTTGCGGGCCTTCAGTTGCCCCGCCACGGCGGTTCCGGCGGCCGTCTTTCCTTTGTACTCAAACAGAGGCACGTTCCCCTCCTAACCCGGCGCGCGCGCGGACCGAACCGGATTCCTTGGCGCGCGCGATGATGTCGTCGAGCTCCTGCGGATTCGACGACCGCGCGACCGCGTCACCGTAGGTGATCTTCCGCTGGAGGTACGCCTCCGCCAGCGACTGGTTCATGGTCCGCATGCCGTACTTCTGACCGGCCTGAATCAAACTGTAGATCTGGTGAATCTTGTCGTCGCGAATGGTGGCGCGGATGGCCGGCGTGCAGATCAGGATCTCCATCGCCAGGACGCGCCCGCCGCCGATCTTCGGGATCAGCTGCTGGGAGACGATCGCCTGCAGCACGAACGAAAGCGCCACGCGCACCTGCTCCTGCTGGTTGACCGGGAAGACGTCGATGATGCGGTTGATCGACTCGGCCGCCGAGTTGGTATGCAGGGTCGCGAACGCGAGGTGACCGGTCTCCGAAATGCTGAGCGCCGCCTCGACGGTTTCGAGGTCGCGCATCTCGCCGACGAGCACGACGTCGGGGTCCTCGCGCAGAGCGTATTTGAGCGCCGAGGCGAAGGACATCGTGTCGGTGTTGACTTCGCGCTGATTGACGATCGACGACTGATGCCGATGGAGGTACTCGATCGGGTCCTCCACGGTGATGATGTGCGAGAAGTGTTCACGGTTGATCTTGTCGATCAACGCGGCCAGTGTGGTCGATTTGCCCGATCCGGTCGGTCCGGTGATCAGCACCAATCCGCGCGGCAGATCGGCCAGTTCGGCCACGACTTTCGGGATCCCCAGGTCGTCGAAGGTGGGGATGCTGAAGGGGATCTGGCGGATGGCGATGGCCACGTTGCCGCGCTGGACAAACACGTTGCAGCGGAATCGGCTGAGATTCTCGATCCCGAACGACAGGTCGAGTTCCCAGGTTTCCTCGAAGCGCTTGCGCTGCTTCTCGTTCATGATGCTGTACGCCAGTTTCTTGGTCTGCTCGGGCGTCAGGACGTCGGCGTCCAAGCTCTGCAGACGACCATCGATGCGCAAACGCGGCGGCGAGCCGACCGTCAGGTGCAGGTCGGAGGCGCGGCGTTCGGCCATGAGCTCCAGCAATTCCCGCAGGGTCATCATAGTCAGTATTCTCTCTGTCTCCGGCGGCGCCGACCGCCCATCGGCACCTCTTTACGAGTATCGGCCGGGCCCGGGGTCTTCTTGACGGCGATTACGCCGACTCGGCCAGAACCTGCTCGAGCGGGATTTCGCCCTTTTTCATCTTTTCAATGGCCGCCATGCGCAGGGTCTGCATCCCTTCGGCGATGGCCTGCTGGCGGATTTCTTCCGAGCTGGCGCCGTCGAGGATCATGCGCTCGATCTTGCCGGAAATGGGCATGACCTCGAAAATACCGGTGCGTCCGGCCAGGCCGGTGTTGCCGCACTCGCCGCAGCCGCGCCCGACGAAGATCCGCAGCCCCTTGGCTTCCTCTTCGGTCATGTTGAGCGCCGCCAGGTGCTCGGGCTCGACCGGGATCTCCTCGCGGCAGGCGCTGCAGATCTTGCGCGTCATGCGTTGTGCCATGATCAACTTGGTGGCGGAGGCCACCAGGTAGGCCGGCACACCCATATCGACGAGACGATGGATGGTGGAGGCCGAGTCGTTGGTGTGCAGGGTTGAGAACACCAGATGTCCGGTGAGGGCCGCGCGGATGGCGATTTCCGCCGTTTCGCCGTCGCGAATTTCACCGACCATCACGATGTCCGGATCCTGACGCAGGAACGAACGCAGGGCCGCGGCGAAGGTCAGCCCGATGTCGGAGCGGACGAGCACCTGATTGATCCCCTCGAAGTTGAACTCGACCGGGTCCTCGGCGGTCATGATGTTGACATCGGGGCTGTTCAGAGTCTTCAGCGCCGAGTACAAGGTCGTCGTTTTTCCCGACCCGGTCGGGCCGGTGACGAGGATCATGCCGTACGGCAACTCGATCGCCCGCCGGAAGTTGTTCAGGGCGACCTCGGGGAATCCCAGCTTGGTCAGGTCGGTGCGCAGCGCCTCGGGGTCGAGGATACGCATCACGACTTTTTCGCCAAAGATGGTGGGCAGGACCGAGACGCGCAGGTCGATGGCGCGGTTGCGCATCTTAACTTTGATGCGGCCGTCCTGCGGCAGCCGGCGCTCGGAGATGTCCAGATCGGCCATGATCTTGATGCGCGAAACGATGGCGGCCCGGTACTTGAACGGCAGCGGCGGCGTCTCGCGCAACTGGCCATCGACGCGGTAACGCACTCGCAGCATCTTTTCGTAGGTCTCGATGTGAATATCCGACGCGCCGCGGGTGATGGCGTCCATGATGATCTTGTCGACCAGGCGGACCAGCGGTTTGTCCTGCACCTGGGACTGCAGGTCCAGATCGTTGACCTGATCCTCGGTGTCGATGACTTCGAGTTCGCTGCCCTCCTCGAGCCCCTTGATCAGGTCGTTGATGCCGGCGGCATCGGCGTAGTACTGCTCGATGGCGCGGGCGATGGCGCGCTCGGGCGAGATGACCGGCTGGATCGAGCAGCCGGTGATGAACTTGATGGCGTCGAGAACGTAGATGTTGTGCGGATCGGAAATGGCCACGACGAGCGTCTTGTTGACGCGTGAGACCGCGATGACGTTGAAGCGCCGGGCGATGTCCAACGGGATGAGGTTGACCACTTCGGGATCCAGCTCAACATCGGACAGACGCAGCGCGCCGATGTTGAGCTGACGACCGATAAAGTGGGTCAGCTCATCCTCGTCGGCGATGGCGCCGATACGGACGAGAATGTCGGAAAACTTCTCGTTGGTCTCGCGCTGCTGCTTGACGGCGGCCTCGAGTTGCTCGGGGGTGATCCGCCCCGCCTGCACCAGCATGTGTCCCAGTTCCTGCGACACGTCAGTCACCGTCCGTGGTCGTTGGAGTCATCGTGGTGGGCCGGCGGTCGGCCGGCCAAGCTCTCAATCTGTGCGTTCCCCGTCCCTGCGGGATCTCGCGCTCCTACTCCGTGAACATGCTGTCAATGCGCTCGTCGGCACTGGCGGTGAAATCCGCCGACAGGTCCGCCTGCGCATTGGCGGCCATCGTGGTCAGTTCCTTGAGCCGGTCGGCCGTCTCCTTCGCGTACAAACGCACCATGCCGATCGTTGTGCGGTCATCGAAGACGATCGCCAGGATGCAGCGGTCGCCGACCAGGCAGATGTGAATGTGGTCGCGCACACCCTGGTGGAAGAGCACGGAGAACTCCGGTTCGCCCACCAGCCGGGCGATTTCGCGGGTCGAGGCGAAACTGCCCGCCATCAGGGCCGCCAGCGCGGTGGTGTCCAGCGACTGGGTGAATCCCTGGCGCGTGATGAGATGGCCGTCCTTGTCCGCCAGGATGGCGCACTTGGCCTCGGCCTTTTTCAGCAGGCGCAACATGGCCGCGTTGATGCGGTCGATCTGCTCTTCATATAGGACAAAGGTTCCCGACGACATCCAAGACCTCCTCTAACGTCCAAACAGCCAGCCAAACAGACGATCGAACAGTGAACGATGACGGTGGCGAATACGCATGCTCTTCTGGGCCGTGATAATCGGAGGGACCGTGCGCGGTACAGGCGCCGGCGCAACGTCCGTGCCCACCCGAATTGGGCCGGACACGCTGGCCGCGACCGCGGGCGTCGCGGGTTCCGGTTGCACGGCGACGGTTGGCTCTTGCACTGCCACCGTCGGCAGCTCCACGCGGCCGGTCTTCCAGGCGTCCGCGGGCGCCGATTTCCGCAGCCGCGACACCGGGCCGGAGGACGCCAGCACATCGATGGACGGCTCCGGCGGCGTCACCAGCCCTTCGGAACGGGGCGCCGGGGCCGACTGGCCCGAGGTGCGACGCTTGGTATCTTCCAGCACGAGCTTCGTGATGCGCTTCATCGTGTCGAAGACACCCAGACCCTTGACCGCGCTGGCCTCCGTGTAGGGACGACCGTCGGGGTTAAGGGTCTTTTCCAATTCCTCGATGGTGGCGATGTCCGGCAGGTCGCGCTTGTTGTATTGGAAGACGACCGGGATCGTCGCCGGGTCGATATCGTTTTCGCGCAGGTTCTCAAACATGTTGGCCAGGGATTCGATATTCTCGTCCATCTTGGCCTTCTGCGAATCGGCGACGAAGACGATGCCGTCGACGCCGCGCAGCACCAGTTTGCGGGTGGCATTGTAGAACACCTGCCCGGGGACGGTGTACAGCTGGAACTTGGTCGAGAACCCTCCGATGTCGCCCACATGAATGGGCAGGAAGTCGAAGTAGAGGGTCCGGTCGGCCTCGGTGGCCAGACTGATCAGGTCGCCGCGGGACTTGGCCGGGACGCGGTCGTGCACGTACTGCAGATTGGTCGTCTTGCCCGACAGGCCGGGGCCATAATAGACAATCTTGCAACTGATCTCGCGGAACGCGTAGTTGATGGAAACCATAACTCCTTCGTCTCTCCGCCCCCCGTGGGTGGGTGGCCGGCTCCAGTTAGAGGCGCGACAGGGCGCCGATCGTGTTCCGGATCTCCAGGCGCACCAAACCGATATTGACACGCGGTTCGGTGGTGACCACCAGCGTGCCGATGCCGGCATCGGTCAGGAAGATCTTCTGATTGTCGGCTTCGACGGTGATCTGGGCGAAGTCGTGTCCGCCGAGTTCGGACATCGAGCGGCGCACGGTGGCCGCGATCGAGGAGGCCAGTGCGCCGAGGGTGTCGTCGTCGGTCTTTTCGTCGAGATCGGCGGCGATGACGATCCCGTCATGGCCGACCAGCATGCTGCCGGTCACGCCCATGGTCTTGTTGAGTTCCGCCAACTGTTCATGCATATTCGGCCTCCCCGGCAGCGACCAATCGGCCGCGTTCCGCCTGCAAGTGTCGGTCAATCATCTCCCGCGCACGGGTAATGCGCACATTGATCAATTCATCGGTGTCAGGCTCGGTGAGGACACCCAGCCAGAGATCACGGACCGCCTCCACGACCAGGCGTCCGCGGTCGGTGCAGATTTCCACGCGATCCGGATGACAGGAATCGCCGCCGGCCGACAGCCGACGCTGGTGGAACTCCATCATCTCCACGCTGACCGGCGCCCAGAAATCGGCGTCGCCGGTGTATTGCTGCCGCTGCCAGACGGCCAGCGGCAGACCTTCGTTGTCAACGATCCAGCAGAGGCGCACGCCGGAATACTCGCCGACGTAAGAGACCGCATCGTCGAAACTGGGCTCGTGCGTCAATCCGGCGCCCGCCATTGCCACCCGCGACGCCGAGGCGCGGGCCGGCGACGCGGTGACGGCCGCGGGTGCCGTGAACGTCGAGTGGACCGTAGCGGGCCGCGCGACGCGTGGCGCCGGGCGCACCGACATCAACTGTTCCCAGAGCGGGCTGGTCACAATCGGCGCGATCAACACCTGCGGAATTAGCGCCAGCGGATACGACCACATCAGTTCCGGCACCGTCTGACCCAAGGGCAGGCCATGCGTCCCGCCGACCGCGCATCCGGAAGCCGCGCCTACAAGCAGGCGCGTCACCACGGTGAATCCGGCGGCGACGACTCGGGTGGAAACGCCCATCCGATCCGTGGCGATGCTGAAGACGGCGATGTAGAAGGCCCACTCGAGCAATCCCACGGCCGGATTGAGATCCAGCGCGGGAAACCCGAACCGCCGCGGGTAGACCAGGACGGGGAGCAGGATCAGTCCCACAACGTATAAGCCCGTCCGCCGCAACACCGGCGTGATTGAACGATCGCGTGCATGCATTCGTGTCATGGTCGTCCTCACTGGATCGTCTCCGTGGGATGAAGGCGTTCGGCGCCGTCCAGCGCCTGTTGCCGCATGGCGCCAAAGGCGAATCCGCGCTCACCCGCCAGTCCGATGACGCAGCCGGCCATCCGGCGGCACCACCATTCGCGTTCGGCCTGTTCCACCCGCAGTTCGCAGAGGGGACCGCGGCCCTGCGCGCGGCATTCGGCGTCCACCGTCGCGAAGAGGGTTGCGCATACGCCCACCACATCCACGCCGTCGAGTCCCCTTCCGTGCTCGGCGATGACGGAGAAGGGCATCGTCTCGCCCTCCGACAGCGCGATGGCAAAGGCCTTGAGCACATGCGGACGGGCCGCCAGTTGCGCCGCCCACGTCGACCAATCGAACGATTCGGGCGTCGCCGTATTGGCGAGCGTGGCTGCGACGGTCTGGTCCCCGCGCACGTGTTGATCCGGCTCGGCCGCGCGCACGGGCGCGGCGGTGACGTCGCGCAATTGCAGGAACAGTTCGCGGAGTGCCGGATTGCCGCGATCGGTGGAGCGCAGGCGCTCCAGAATGGCGCTGGCCCCGGGAACATCGCGCATGCCGATGCGGATTTCGGCTTCGAGGTACTCCGAGGCGCGGGTGACTCCCTCGGCCGCCTCACATCGTTTCAACGATTGCAGAGCGGCGGCATGCATGCCCTGGTGGAGGAATAGCTTGGCCATCACCAGGTGCGCGGGGCCATAGTCGGGGTGGTGCTTCAGGCCGCCCTTGCAGACCGCGAAGGCCCGTCCGAACTCACCGCGTTTGCGGTACGCTTCGGCCAGTGCGGCAAACACCTGTGAATGCGGATTATCCGCCAGGATGGCCAGGCACTTCTCGATGCGTTCGTCCAATTGCGCCACGCTGAGCATGCTTGCCCTCATCTGATATAGCCCGTCACAGCTCCGCCCCGATGCCCTGGCGGGGATGTCGGCCATAGGACACTAATTGATATCGACTTGGACGGCGATGGACTTAACCCTGGCGGCAGCGGCAAAAGCGGTGAATTCCCGTGCGCCGGCCCCGGGAGGTTGAAAACCCATGTTCGCGGTGTGGGAAGAATCCCACAGCCGGAGAAATCGCGTCCCTCCGGCTGCGGGGCATCGTGGATTACGCCATGATCTTGCGCAGTTGATTGATGCCGACGAAGAGCAACAGCAACGACACCACACGCAGGGCATCGACCCAGATCGTCGTCAACGGCACGAATCCCATTTGCCCGGCGAAGAGCATCGCCTGACCGGCGGCAAAGACCAACAGTCCGACAAAGATCCAGATCCAGCCCTGAGCGACACGTCCGCCGCGAATCGCCGTATGCAACTTCAACGCCGCCAGCACACAGCCCAACGCCACCAGCAAGGCGACCGCCTGCAGGACCATCGACCCCTGCGAGACGCCGGCCGCCGTGGTTTCACCGGCCGTGTCGGCCAGCGCAGACGCGCAGGCGGTCAGCAGGCCGGAGATTGTCAACAACATGAGGCGCAACTGCTTCATGGCATCATCTCCCCTTCAGAACTGCGAAGAATTCATTGTGGAGGTCATACTTATCGCCCAGCGCGCGTTTCTGCGCCAGCAGGACCGCTAAGTCCTTCTTAATGGTTTCCGCCACGCGCCCACGGACCGGGTCGCCAAGTGTGTCGCGCACGACCCCCATCCCCTCGCGCACCAGCGCCTGCGCGGTGGAGACGGCGCGGTGGAGACGAATCGGGGCGGGAATTCGGGCCACGCACTCGCGGAAGGTCTCGGCGGCGTTGTTGCCCTCGGAATCAAGCAGCGGCGCAGCCAGTTCCCAGGGATCGTCATAGCAGGCGGCGGGCAATCGGAAGTACAGACGGTCGCCGGCGGCGCCGAGGAATTCACGCAGCGTCGCATGCACCGTCGCCAGCGCGTGCGCGTACAACTTGAAGACAAACGCGGTCAGTTCCTGTTCGTCGGCTTTCTGCTTGGCCGCTCCGGCGACCTCGGGACAGGGCTCGACCAGATGCGACGTCAGCAGCTTGTGCAACGACTTGGAGGCGGCGTATTCGCCGTAGGATGAGGTCGCCACGATCTCCGCCACCGAGCGATGGCCGTTGACCGCCGAGAGCACATCGACATCTTCCGCCGACAGGACGATCTCAGGATCCTTCAGCAGCGGCGAGGGAACCAGCCGCAGCACGGTCTCTTCGGCCGGCAGGGTGTTGGCGATGCCGGAGTACTCATCGAAGCGCCGGGCGCCTTCCATCATCACCGACAGCGTGTTCAGCTCGACGAGAATCTGCGTGCCTTCGGGCTTCTCCCCTTCGTTGAAGTGGAAGTCGCCATCCGTCCACCCAAAGACACCGTAGACAACCTCCTCGACCTGCATGCGCAGAGCGTTGGTGACTTCGTCGCGCTTGAGCAGATTGAGTTCGACCAGGATCTGCCCGAGGCGGCGTCCGGTCGATCGCTGACGCTTGAGCGCCTTGTCCAGATCTTCGACGCTGATCAGCCCCTTGCGGAGCAGCACCTGGCCGAGACGGTCTTCGTCGGTGGGCGGGTCGGAAGCGGCGGCGATGATGTCACCGGAGCGGAAGAAGATCTTCTTGCCGCGGTGCGGGCGCTGGAGGACCAACGCGCCCGTGCGGCGCCCGGTGGAGATCAACTGCAGCACGTCGCCGAAACTGACCGTCTTGAGATTGCCTGCGAAGCTCATCTGGCGCTCCTGCCCAAAGGATTCCCTGGCCCGCGGTATCCTCCGGGGGCCTTTCATCTTATCGGGGCATTTCCGGTAGACCTTTATCCCGCCGGCGGCGGGTTTTTCGCGACGGTCGGATGGATGATCGGGCCGGTGGGGCCGCATTCGATGGTGATGCCGCCATGCGCGCCGGACTGGTAGATCGGCAATTGTGGAAATCGCAATTGCCAGAATGACAATGCCTCGTCCGGGTCGCGTGGGTGAAAGGTCGATCCGTAAAGGATGAGCGACGATGGCCGGCAGGCGTCGACCGCCGCGCGGATCCAGGCCGGCGCTGCGGCGGCGGGCACAATCAGGATCAGCGGTTCGGCCGAATACGAAGGCATCTCCCACGGCAGCCGCAAATCGCGGGGCGGAACATCGCGGAACATCAGAATCGTGCCTTGTGCCGAAGACCAACGATCGGCCCAGACTCGTCGCTGCCCTGTCGTGTCCACCCCAGCCGACAGGAAGCGTGTCCAGCGCGGACCTTCCCGGTCGGTCGCCGCGCCGACCGCCGGGGCCCAGCGAGCATCCCGCCGCCAAGGCAGCCACGAGGCGGCATCGTCCTGTCCGACGGTGTAGCGAAGGAACGGCTCAACGACCCACTGGCGCAGATCATCATCGAGTCCGGGATCATCGACCAAGCCGGTGACTTGGCCTGCGGCGTCGGCAATGATGGCCACACGCCGTCCTCCGGTATCCAGCAGGGAGATGGTGGGCGTTGCCGTTTGAGAGGTGAGCAGTCGGTGGATCGACAGGCCAAGGAGGAGCAGGACGGCATAGTACGCCAACGGACGGAACCAGCGGTAGCGATGACGCAGATTGAACAACAGGACCGTCGCCAGGAGCAGATGAAGCATCACCCAGATCGACGGCGACGGCCACGACAGCACTGCCAACGGCAGCGCGGCGAAATACTGCGCGACCGCCACGGCCAGTTTCAGCAGATGACCGATGGCCCAGGCCAGAAGACCGGCCACAGTCGCCGACAACGGCGAAATCGCCAGGAGCAGAAGCCCCAACTGCGCCGTGAAACCGGCCAGCGGCACCATGATCAGATTGGAAACGACACCGGCGATCGGCACGGTACCAAAGTGCCACGCCGACACCGGCGCGGTGGCGACGGTGGCCGCCACCGAGGCCACGACGAACAAAGTCGCCGTATACGCCCACTTGCGCCGCCAGAAACCATGCAGGCGCGGTTCGACTGTCGCCACGGCGATCAGGATGCCGATCACCGCCGCAAACGAGAGTTGGAATCCGGGACGAAACAGGTGCGCCGGAGCCACAATCAAGATCAAGAGCGCCGCCGCCCCAACCGCGTTGAGCGCCGCAACGGGACGCCACAGCAATTGCCCGATCAGTATGAAGCCGACCATCAACGAGGCGCGCACAACGGAGGGCTCGTTGCGGGTCAGAAAGCTGAAGAGCAGGATGACGGTCAGGGCCAGCAGAGTGCGCGGCCAGCGCGGCACCGCCAGCCAGTACATCGGCAGGAGGATCATCCCCACCACCAGCCAGACGTTCGCGCCGGAAACCGCCAGAAGATGCGAGGTTCCCGACTCGCGAAACACATCATAGACCGGCTTGGGCAGGCGGTCGGTGTCGCCCAGGAGCAATCCCGTCAGAAGCGCATCGGCGTCGGGGTCAAGACGCTCGGCAAAGACGGCGCGGATCCAGCGGCGGAGCGGATCGACAATATTGGTCAACGACCAATTGTGCTGCTGCGCCCAGTGGGTCAGCGGAGTTTCCGGACGGATCGTGGCGTCAAACCCCTGCCGGTGGAGATAATCGGCGTAGTCAAAGCCGCCGGGATTGCGACGGATGGAGGGCGCGAAGATCTGCCCATCAAAACGCAGGTAGTCGCCATAGCGTATGCCCTGAAGCGACGAGATCGAGGTCAAGAGAACCCGTCCGGACACCGGGATGTTGCCGGAACGGCCGCGCACGCCGACCAAGTCCAGCGGCACACGCCAGCCGCTGGTCTTTTGAAATGGGGTGCCATCGACGCGCGCGAAGATTTCAACGCGGCGATGGGCCGACATCAATTCCAGCAGGGCGGGCGAGGGACGTCCGGCGTTTTCCGCTGCAATACGCCAGCACCCCAGCGACACCAACGCCGCCAGCGTCGCCAGCGCGGCGAGCACACGCAGTCCGGGGCGCGCGGAACCGGAGAGCCAAAGCGCGAGTGGAAAGAACGCGAGCGCCAGCCACAGGAGATGGATCGGGGCGACATCGAGCGTGTCGCCGATGAATACACCGATCGCCACCGCGGCGGCCGCCAACAGCGCCGGGTGCCGCGCGCCGCGCACGGCAATCCAATCACGGCGGGGTGAAGTGGTAGAGAGCTCCGTCGCCATCACGCAAAACGCGCATCAGGGGCGCGCGATCTTATGGTGTGCTGGACTTGCGCAGACTGCCCAAGTTGCGATATCCGGCCAGCCAGGTGGCGCCAAGATACAGAACCGCGGCGACGGCCACCATCGCCAGCGCCTGCCCCACCACGCCGAACGGCATAAACGACAGCCAGGCATTCGACCAGAGGTAATAGCCGGCGCCGACGGACAGAGCGGCGATCACGGCGAAGACCAACGCATGCCCGGCGATCGACGCATATCCCATCGCTCCATAGCGGCGCGACGCCACCACCAGGAGGATACTGACCTGAAGGACGGCCGACAGTCCTACCGAGAGCGCCAGTCCGGCATATCCCAAGATGGGGGTCAAGATCGCCATGCCGGCCAGATTGGCGACCACGGCGGCGACGCCGCAGAGCGTGGGCGTGCGGGTGTCCTTGTGGGCGAAAAACAACGGTGTGCAGGCGCGGATGGCGGCCATCGCCGGCAGACCAAGCGCATAGAACGCCAACGCCCGCGCGGTGTGCGCGGTGGCGTCGGCGCCAAATTCCCCGCGCTCATAGAGCGCGGCGCAGATTGGCCCGCCGAGCGCCACAAACGCCACGGCGGTCGGAACGACCAGATAGAGAACGGTCTGAAGCGCTTGACGGTATGTCTGTCGGGCGCGTGCCTCATCGCCGTCAGCGACATACTTCGACAGACGCGCCAGGCCGACCGTGGACGCGGCGACGGCGAAGACTCCGAGCGGGACAAAGAGGATGCGGAAGGCGAAGTTGAGGTAGGCCACCGGGCCATCGCCCAGTTCCCAGGCGGCGCGAGTGATGGCCAGGATATTGATCTGCACCGCCGCCTGCCCGAGGAGCGCGGGCACCAGCAGGCGTCCGATCTGATGCACCCGCCAGTCACGCCAACCGGCAACCAGTCGCAGACGGTGGTCGAAACCTTCGCGATGGATGACCACCGCCTGCACCGCCCACTGCAGGAAGCCGCCCGCCAGCACACCCCACGCCAGCGCCAGCACGGGCGGATCGACATGCCGCGCAAGCAACACGGCGCAGAGAATCATCCCGACATTGAAGCCGGCGGGCGCCAGCGCCGGAATGCCGAACCGCCCCAGAGCGTTCAACGCGCCCATCAGCACCGCCGCCAGCGAGATGAGCAGCAGGAAGGGGAACATCCAGCGGGCCAGGTGAACCAGAAGCGCGATCTTGCCGGGGGTCTCTTCGGTGCCGCCGGAAAGCAGATGGGCGATCTGCGGAGTGAAAATGATGCCCAGCACGCAAAGGATGGCCAGCGCGGGAACGAAAACGCCGAGCACGCGTCGCAGCAGCTCCATGGCCGCCGGACGCCCCTCCTTGGCGAGTACTTCGGAGAAAGTGGGCACGAAGGCAGCGGAGAAGGCCCCTTCGGCGAGGAAGTCGCGAAGCAGATTGGGGATACGGAAGGCGGCGACGAAGGCATCGGTGACCGCGCCGGCGCCGAAGTAATAAGCGATAACTTGTTCGCGGACAATGCCTAAGACGCGCGAGGCGAAAGTCGCCATCGCCACCACCCGCGTCTGACGTGCAAACCGTCTCCCGGATTGTGTGCCCTCGGCGGCGGAGGTAGCGTCTTTGGCGATTGTCATTTCGGTCCGCATTGGTTATAATCGAGGTCTGTAGGATAGCCGCCCGCACAGGGTTGGCAATGGCTAAAACAATGTACGACTAAGGATTTCCTGTGCCGAGAAAGCATCTGTCCGTTCGCAAGCGTCACCGCCAGAGTCTGGTACGTCGCGCCCGCAACCGCTCGGTCAAATCGGCCGTGCGCGGCGCGGTCAAGTCTGTCCTGACCGCCACCGGTGTCGACGAGAAGAAAGAGTCGCTGAAGACCGCTTCGTCGGTGGTGGACAAAGCCGCCGCGCGCGGCGTGATCCACAAGAACAAGGCGGCGCGCATCAAATCGCGTCTGGCGCGCAAGGTGAACACCGCGAAGTAAACCGCGTGGACATCGATCATCGAAGCCCCGGCCCCGGCCGGGGTTTTTGTTTGGTGGGGTCACCAGACCACATGACGGGCCAGCCGTAAAAGTGACGGACGGGCCCGCAGGGCCTTCTTGATCACATCGATCGGATCGATCGCGGTCACGGTCTGGTCGTTGTAGAGTGCGCCCGTCGCGGCGATCACGGCATCGAGATCGGCATTGGACATGCGCAGGAAGATCTGCCGCGCCCAGAGAAAGTAGCGCATCTGCCGACCGCGCGCCGCCATCCAGCGCTCGGGATACCGCTTAAGAATGGACAGGTCGCCGCGGCCATCGCGCAGAAACTCCACGGCGGTCTCCCCGGCCAAGCGTCCCGACCACAGCGCGTTGGCAATGCCGGCGCCGGTGATCGAGTCGAGAAGACGGGCCGCATCGCCGGTGACCAGCACGTTCTGTTTCAGCATGAACTTGCGTCCGCAGAATTCGGGAATGCCGCCGACCGTTCGTTTCAGAGGCGTCGGAGCGGCGGCGCCGAATCGTCGTTTCATGAACTCACGCAGCATCGGCATCGCCTTGCGCGATCCGGCGACCGCCGGCGCGAGCGCAATGCCGACATTGGCCAGGTCCTCCCCTTTCGGGAACACCCACGCATAACCGCCCGGCGCGATCTCGGTGTCGAAGTAGAACTCCATGCGGGTCGGGTCGAGATCGGGCACGCCGGAGAACAGAAATTGCGCCGCCGAATCGAGACGATCGGTGGGCAAGAGCGTGTCCAGGCCCGCCCAACGAGCCACCATTGATTCGATGCCGTCGGCAGCGATGATGACGGCGCAACCAGCGATGTACGCGCGGCCATTCTCCTGCAAACGAACGCCACGGAAGCGGCCGCCATCGTCGGCAACCAGTCCGGTGGCCTCGGTGTTGGTGACCACGTCGCAGCCGTGCGCGGCGGCGATGTCAACCAGGCCCTGCTCAAAACGGCGGCGCGAGAGCACATAGCCGGCGTCGGGGTGATGCAGGCGCAGTTGCCGGCCCCCGGGAGAGTAGAGCACGCAGCGCTCGATGTCGGCGTCGATCCAGCGACGGTCCACCGGGATGTTGTCGTTGAGACCGCACAGCGAGATGCCCTCGGCGCAGCAGAGCGGCTCGCCGATCACCGCGTGCTTTTCCACCAGCAGGGTGCGCAGTCCGGCGCGCGCGGTGGTGATCGCCGCCAGGCCCCCCGCCGGCCCGGCGCCGACGATCACCACATCATAGTCGCGATCAGATACCGGCATCAGCCAGTGCGCCTCATTCGATGGTCAGCGCCTCGGTGGGGCAGGCGATTACGCAGGCATCGCAGAGCACGCACTCGCTCTGGATGACTTCCAATTCGGTGGCATGGAGGACCAGCGCGTCATAGCCGCAGACGGCCACACAGAGGCCGCACTCGGCGCAGGCCGCTTGATCAAGTTGGAGTTCCTTCGCAGGCATGCCGTTTCCCGCCGCCGGCGGCGGCCGGAAAACACTAACGGAAACGCTCGGCAAAGGCAAGCGGGGGCAAAGCGGCGGGACTATGATTTGGGCGAAAACGGCGGCGACCTGCGGGGGCGCGATCCGGTCTGAATCTGGATGTTCATTTTCAGCGGCGCCATGTCGAGCACGCCGGCGATGGCGCGGTTCTGTTCCGGCGCCACCCAGGACAATTCGAAGGGGATTTTCTCTTTCAGAGCGCGCACGAGGGTCCAGACTTTCAATTCCTCCGAACCAACGGGCATGCGTTGATTCAGATGCTCGATCAAGGCGCCGGCGTCGGTGAGGACTTCGAGGCGCTGACCCTCGAAGGCCTTTGGGTTGTCCTCGACAAACCGCAGGAGCGCCAAGAGTGCGGCGTACTCGCAGACGGTGGCCGTGCCATCCTGGGCCATGCGATATTGCAACCCCCAGTCGGGAATGGCAAACGAGGCGACACCCCGGCCCCGCCGGGCACGGTCGGTCTGATTGTTGGTCCCCCAGATATAACAGCGCATAGCATCAGGCCAACAGTGGCCTGGGAGTAAGTGGGGCAAACCGGATGCCGTTGATCGGAGCGGGGCTGAAATCGCGCCACACCGCCAATGCGCAGAGAACCAACGCGTTACAACGATTGGTCGAGCGCGCCCGTGCGGCGTCCGTTGAACAGGTTGCAGCGCAGTGCAGAATCGCGACGTTCAGCAGATGCCGAGTGTGGCCAGACGGATGATCCCGTCGGCCTCCAGGCGATAGCGCCGCTTCATCGAGACCATCTGGAACCCGACCGACTCGTAGAGCCGCTCGGCGCCGGTGGGGTTCTCGGAGTCGACGGTTAGCTCCACGGCGGCGACACCGCGCTCGGTGAGGGTGCGGATGGAGTGTGTGAGCAGGACGCGACCCAGACCGACGCCGCGATGGCCGCGGCGGATGCCGATGGCGAGGACCTCGCCGATCGTGTCATCCTGTGGCTCGATGCGGCAGAACGCGAATCCGGCGAAGCGGCCATCGGGATGCACCAGCACGATGTCCAGCGCGGGATCGTAGTCGGGATCGGACTCGATGTCGTGGAGGAAGTACTCAATCGTCAGGGGCATGAAACCATAGTGATCCACCCAGGTGTCGTTGAACATGGCGACATACTCGGCGGCGGCCTGTGCTCCGGGGCCGTGGATGTAGGAGTATCCCGGAGGCGGTGGCAATTCGACGGTGGCCGCGGGTTTGTCGAGCCGCATGATGCGGTAGAAGCGGATGGCGCGAAACCCGGCGTCCTCGAGGAACTCCCGCCGCGGCCAATCTTCATCCTTGACCATTTCCACCAGCGCGGCCGGGGCGGCGGTCGTGTCGAGCTCTTCCTGCATGCGCCGCGCCGCCCACAAGAGCAGCGCGCGCGACAACCGTGTCCAGTCGGGCACGTCCGGGGGCACCCGGCAGTCCAGTCGCCCCTGCCGGACACCGGAAACATCGTTGATCGACAGCACCGCATAGCCGCCAATGCGGCCATCGGTGCATTCGCAGACGGCGATGTCGCGGCGCGGGTCGATGCCGGGGATGGTCAGGTCGTAGAGGATACGTTCGGAGGAATAGGGCTCGCCGGTGACCAGCGCGGCGATGCCGGCCAGCGCCGCGGTGTCACCCACCGGATCGTACGGACGCAGGTTCAGGGGTTCCACGTTGTTGGGAACGCGCGCTGTCAGGCGAGCGATTGGGTGAGTCCCTCGATGCGCGAGGCCGCCTCGAGATACTTGCCGGTGGCGGTGGCAAAGATCGTTCCATCGTCGCCGATGAGTTCGCCGGAGGTCTCCAGCAGGCGGCCGCGATCGCCGGTGACCCGTCCGACCAGCCGCAACGAGGTTCCGACCGGGATGGCCTTGCGGAAGCGGACTGTCAATTCCACCGTCATGCAATACCGCTTGCGCGCAAGGACCGCCTTGGCCATGATCTCATCCAGCAGGGTCGAGACCAGCCCGCCATGGAAGATGCCCTTGTACCCCTGGTATCGGCCATCGGCGACATACGCGGCGACGGCCTCGTCGTTGTCGGAGTAAAACGCGATGCGCAGCCCGTGAGGATTCTGATCCCCGCAGACAAAACAACCGCTGTACTTGACGATCTCCTCCACGCGCGCACGATACGCCCGCGCGGGCCGGGGATCAAGGGCAGACGGTGTAAGTGTCCGATTGCGCGAAGCGGCCGGACGCGAGACGCAGATCCACCGTCCCGTCAACAATCGTGCCGCTGAGATCCCAGGCGAAAACAACATCGTAGCCAAGGATGACGTCGAATTCGGTGCGACGAATGCGGCCGCTGACAAGCCCGGAGAGCGTGCCGAGATCCCAGACACCGCCGCTCTTGTCAAACTCGGCGTCGGTGATCGCGATCACCACCGAGTCGCACGGTTGTTCGTTGCAACGTTTGCCAACGGAGTAGGACGCCCGCAAACTGGCGGAGAGAGTGGCCGTCTCTGTGTCCAGATCATCCAGCGTCACTTTGAGCACGCCCTCCCACTCCACCGCCCCGTCGCCGAAACCGTCGATACGACCGTAGATCACCTCATGCACGACACGGGAGGCCTCGATCGGCGACGTGTGAATCAGCACGCCGGTGTCAACCAGTCGTCCCAGATCCCAGAACGCCACATAGCGGGTGGTGTCGATGACCCGGTTGTAGCCGACGCCCCAGCTGGTGTTTTCGTCGACGAAGTTCGAACTGCCATCGCGCCGGCGGGGCGGCATCGAGAAGGGCCACTCGAGGCCGGGGATGGAGCCGGTGTCGGTCTCAAGACGGGCCTTCAAGGCATCATTGATCGCCACACACATCTGTGACAACGCCGAGTCGACCGCCAGCTGTACGGCGGGGTAGCGTTCGGCCTCCAGCGGCGTATCGTCGTTGGCGCCCTTGTCATCCATGCAGCCGGCCATTCCCAGGAGCCCGGCCAACGCCACTGTCAGACTCCAGCCAATCCATGTGCGCGTCGTCATCGTGTTTGACCCTCCGGTTCCGCTATTACTGGCGGGCATTAAGCATATTCCCGGCGAAAAAAACAACCCCGCCCGCGGGACGCGGGCGGGGCCGGAATCTTCGCCGTGGCCGATCAATCGGGGGGATAGCAGACTTGGCCGCTGAAATCCTCGCTGAAATCGCCCGATTCGACATGCAGCGTGGCGTTGCCGCCGCCGGTGAAGGTGATCGAAGCGTCCCAGGAGCCCTCGGCTTCGGCCTCGTTCTCGCCCTGCCGGACGTCGAGCGCCACATTCAGTCCTGCGGAAACCTCGCCGCTGGTGGGACAGAGTTCACCCCGGAATTCGGTCAGTGGGACCACCACCTCATCGTAATCGGCCGTGAAGTCGAAGTCGATTTCGGCTTCGGCGGTGTCGCCGGAAGCCGCTTGCAGCAGGAATCCGACGTCGGCGGCGCCGTCCACCTGCGCCGTGAGGGCGTCCACTTTATTGACCGCGAGCCGGGTCGCGGTCTGCGCGCTCAGCGACAGGTAGTCACCGGCGCCGGCGGACAACGGCGCCGCGGTCCCCGAGAGGCTGCTGGTCAGCTGCATCGCCATCTCGACGCTCATCGTGGTCACCGGATCGGGATCGATCTGCGGATTGCCCTGGCCGTCTTTGAACCGGATCGAGTCGCGCGCGATCACCTGAAACGCGCTTTGCGCGTCGGTACTCGAGATGCTGTAATAGATCTCCCACCACCCTGATACGAAGTTGTAATCCACATACAGCGACTCGACGTCGACGGATGTCGCACCGGCTTTGGCCGGCGGCAGCGCGCGTTTGCCGAGCGTGACCACATCGGAGGTGTCGATGCCGTCCCAGTACTGGCCCGCCATCAGGCCCAGCACATAGCTGGCGATGTCGACGGCGCCGGTCTGGTTTTCGGGATCAAACGAAAAGTACTGCTGGATGATTTCGAACTGTTCCTCCTCGGACAGTTGCGCGGGGCCGGACCCCTTGTCATCGTCGCCGCAACCGAATGCGCAGAGACCGATCCCGAGCGCCAGCGCCATTCCGGCGGCCGGCTGGAGCCATTTGCGCATGCCAGTCTCCTCCTTGGTTATGTCGCTTCATCTCTCCGCTAGCGTCGTGCCAGCAGCTGCGCCATAATGGCGCCCTGCGCCCACATCCGGTTTTCGGCTTCGTCGAAGACCACCGCCTGCTTGCTGTCAAGCACTTCGGCGGTGATCTCCCGCCCGCGCTCGGCGGGCAGACAGTGCATCACGATCGCCGTGGCCTTGGCATGCTTCATCAGGTCCGTGTTGACCTGGAAGGGCCTGAGCAGTCGTTCGCGTTCGTAGGCCAGGTCCTTCTGCCCCATCGATGCCCAGACATCGGTGTAGACGACATCGGCGCCGGCCACCGCCTCCCTGGCCTCGTGGGTGATGGTGATTTTCGAATGCCCCTCCTTGCGCGCCATCTCGACCAGCGCCATGTCGGGCAGCGTCTGCGGCGAAGTGGCCAGGCGCAGGTCCATCGGGATGCGCGCCGCCAACTCGACCCAGGAATTGAACACATTGTTGCCGTCGCCGAGGAAGGCGACGGACAGATTGTCGATGCGGCCCAAATGCTCGCGCGCGGTCAGGATGTCGGCCATGATCTGGCAGGGATGCGACGCGTCGGTGAGGGCGTTGATGACCGGCACGGTCGCATAGCGCGCCAGTTCCTCGACATCCGACTGCTTGAAGGTGCGGATGATGATCATGGCCAGGTAGCGCGACATCACGCGGGCAACATCGGCGATGGTCTCGCGCACGCCGAGCTCGATTTCCCGGTCGGTGATGAACATCGGATGGCCGCCAAAGCGGACGATGCCGGCTTCGAAACTCTGGCGGGTGCGCAGCGAGGGTTTATGGAAGATGCAGCCGACCGTCTGGTCAATCAGCGGGCGCGGCGCGACCTTCCCCTTCTTCCAGGCCAGCGCCCAGTCGAGGGTGGCGCGAATCTCGGCGGTGGAGAAATCGCTGACGCGCAAAAAATCCTTGGCCTTGACCCCCGCGGGCATTCCGGAGGGAGTCTTCGGTTTGGGACGCGCGGCGGCCTTCTTCGGTTTGGCGGACGACTTGGATGTGCGGGCGGGTTTGCGGGCGGTCTTCTTCTTGGCAGGCATAGGGTGTCTCCGAGTTGTTGGGCACGAAACGCGCCGCAAATGTTATACAACGGCGCGCGAGTGATCAAGCCGATTCAAATGTGGGAGTCACTGCCTGCGGAATTGTGGCAGATCAGGAAAGCGGTGGGCACAAAGAGCGTGCCCACCCTACGATTCCAAGACATCGCGAAACGGCTCCTCATCAAGAAACGTCATTCCGTGCGAAGCGAGGAATCTGCCTTTCTTCCGCCTGGGGAACGCGGAAACCCATGCCGCCAGGAAGCGGCGGGCATCGCAACGACATAGGGTCGATTGTGTTGACGGCACCCTACAGAATGTAGCGACTGAGGTCCTCGTCATCGACGATGTCGCGGAGGGCCTTCTGCACATCGCGGCGGTCGAAGACGACCTTGCGGGTCTTCTGAGACGGCGCGCGAAACATCAGATCCTCCAGCAATGTGGTCATGATGGTGTGCAGACGGCGCGCGCCGATGTTTTCCGTGCGCTCGTTGACCAGTTGCGCGGTCTGGGCGACCTCGTCGATCGCTTCCGGGGTGAACTCAACTTCGATCTTCTCGGTGGCCAACAACGCCTTGTACTGCTTGATGAGGGCGTTTTGCGGCTCGGTCAGGATGCGCACGAAGTCGGCGGCGGTCAGCGAGTCGAGTTCGACGCGGATGGGAAAGCGGCCCTGCAGCTCCGGGATCAGGTCGGAGGGTTTGGCGATGTGGAAGGCGCCGGCGGCGATGAAGAGGATGTGGTCGGTCTTCACCATGCCGTAGCGGGTCATGATGCTGGTTCCTTCGATGATCGGCAGGATGTCGCGCTGGACCCCTTCGCGCGAGACATCGGGGCCGCTGGAGGACTTTGAGCGGTCGGCGGCAATCTTGTCCAGTTCGTCGATGAAGATGATGCCCGAGTTCTCCACCAGCGAGATCGCCTGCGTCACGCAATCGTCCATGTCGACCAGCTTGTCGATCTCCTCGGCGGCGAGGATGCGCCGGGCATCGGCGACCGACACTTTGCGCCGCTTGGGTTTTTTCGGCATCATCGAGGAGAACATTTCCTGCACGTTGACGCCGAGATCCTCGATCCCGGCCGGCGAGAGCACCTCCACCACCGGGAACCGGGGCGCGGACGCCTCCAGCTCGACCTGCTTGTCGTCGAGGAGATTCTGCTGCAACTGGGCGCGCAGCTTTTCGCGGGTGCGTTCCCATTTGGCCAGCGCGTCGTGATCGGGCGCCTCGGCGGCGCCTTGACGGGCGGTGCGCCGCGGCAGGGGCGGCAGGAGCAGATCGAGGACGCGTTCATCGGCCAGGGCCGACGCCTTCTCGGCGACCTTGCCGGCGCGTTCGCGCTTGACCATCGCCACCGACAGATCGATCAGGTCGCGCACCATCGACTCGACATCGCGTCCGACATAGCCGACCTCGGTGTACTTCGAGGCCTCCACCTTCAGGAAGGGCGCTCCCGCCAGCGCGGCCAGGCGTCGGGCAATCTCGGTTTTGCCGACGCCGGTGGGGCCGATCATGATGATGTTGTTGGGCATGATCTCGTCGCGCAGCGGTCCCTGCACCCGTTGGCGGCGCCAGCGGTTGCGCAACGCGATCGCCACCGCGCGTTTGCCGCGGTCCTGGCCGACGATGTAGCGGTCCAGCTCGGCGACGATCTGCTGCGGGGTCAATTCGGCCTGGAGATTGACCTCGGACGAATCGGGACTGCCACTGATGTAGACGGGATCGGACATGGGATGGCTCAGAGCACCTCGACGGTGATGTCCTTGTTGGTGAAGATACAGATGTCGGCGGTGATTTCCAGCGCGGTGCGCACGATCTGATCAGGCGGCAGTTTGGAGTGGCGCACCAGCGCCCGCGCCGCCGACAGGGCAAAGGGCGCGCCCGAGCCGATCGCGATGATGCCGTCATCGGGCTCGATCACATCGCCGTTGCCGGAGATGATGAGCCCATGTTCGGCATCGATGACCGCCAGCATCGCCTCGAGACGGCGCAGGTACTTGTCCAAGCGCCAGTCTTTGGCCAGTTCGACCGCGGCGCGCGGCAGGTTGCCATTGAAATCCTCGAGTTTCATCTCGAAGCGCTCAAAGAGCGTGAAGGCATCGGCCGAGGCGCCGGCAAATCCGGCAAGGATCGGCCAGTCGCCCAGACGGCGCACCTTCTGGGCGGTGTGCTTCATGATCGTGTCATCGAAGGTGACCTGGCCGTCGCCGCCCATGGCCGTCTGCCCGCGCAGGGTCATGCCAAGCACGGTTGTCGAACGCCACTGGTGATCGCGCATCATCGTTCAGCCCGCCTTTTCGCCGGGAAAGTGTTTGCGGTAGACCTCCGCCAACCGGTGCGGAGTGGTGTGGGTGTAAATCTGCGTGGTCGACACGCTCTGGTGCCCGAGCAATTGCTGCAGCGAAAGCAGATCGGCGCCGCGGTCCAGCAGATGGGTGGCGCAGGTGTGGCGCAATCGATGCGGCGAGGTGTGGCCGCCGGTGGCGCGGGCGAATGAGTCGGCGATGATGTTGGCCACGGCGCGGGTGGTGAGCCGTCCCTCGCGGCGATTGACGAAGACCGGTTTGCCCGGCGCGGCCGCGGCGACGGGGCCGGCGGCGGCCAGCATCTTCAGCGTCGCCTGCACCCGCGCGCCCAGAGGCGCCATCCGTTCGCGGCGACGTTTGCCGTAGAGGCGCACGAGGCCGTCCTCGAATTGCAGATCGCTCCAGTTCAATCCGACGACCTCGGCCACGCGCGCGCCGGTGGCGTACATGAACTCGACCAACGCACGGTCGCGCACTTCCCAGCGTGTCCCAGTCGGCAGCGCCGCCAGCCAGCGCTCCATCTGCGACTCACCGACAAAGCGCGGCAACGACGGCGCGAACTTGACCGAGGGCACCCGTTCGGCCCAGTCGGCCTCCGTCGCGCCCTGCCGGTACAGAAAGGAGAGAAACGAGCGCAGCACCGCCGCGGAGCGGGCAATCGAGCGATTCGACAGCCCGTCGGCGGCCAGCGATGCGAGGTGATTCTGGAACCGCTGCGGCGAGAAGGCGCGCTCGCCGGGTGGCGTGTCGCCGAGTTTCTGCGAGCGGAGAAAACGAGACAACTCACGCTCGTAGGCCAAAACGGTCAAGGGCGAGTAGCGACGCGCCCCCGCCAGATCCGTCATGAACCGTCCCGCCCACACCGACAAAGTGTCCGCCATGCCCCCATCCCCGCGTTCGCGCGGCCGCCGGTCCACGGATGGCGGACACGGCAAGACTCGACAAACGCGACGGCACAAGGTATCACAGCGGCGGTTTCGACGCAACCGCAGGGGATTGACAGAACGGTGCCGCCGCGCGTTGCCGGATCCCCGGCGCGCGCCACCGCCGCACGGTAGGCCCGCGTCGATTGCAGGCGATTGCCCTGATCACCAATGCAACCAGGCCCCGAGCGTCACCGCTCGGGGCCTGCTCCTCACTGAGGAGAGATTCTGTCGGATCAATCAGGCTTCGACTGGCTCGGGTTGTTCCACAGCCGTTTCGGCCATGACCACATGCTTGCAGACCGGGCAGAGGAAATGCTCGCCCTTGGCCTTGGTCGATTTGGCCAGCATGAACGGCGAGTGGCATTGCGGGCACTCGCGCGGCACCGGCCGGTCCCAGACGGCATACTTGCAGTTCGGGTAATTCGAGCATGAATAGAAGGGCCGTCCGAAGCGGGTGCGCCGCGGCACCAGTTCGCCGTTGCAGCCGTCCTCAGGGCACTTGACGCCGGTCGGAATCGGCTTGGTGTTCTTGCAGGTCGGATAGGCCGAGCAGGCAAGGAAACGTCCGAAACGTCCGCTCTTGATCACCATCGGCGCGCCGCACTTTTCGCAGACCTGGTCGGTCGGCTCGGCGGCTGCGGCCTCCTTGCGATCGGGATCGCTGGTGTAGCGGCACTTCGGATAGGCCGAGCAGGCAATGAACTTGCCGGAACGTGACCAGCGCACGATCAACTGCGATCCGCATTCGGGGCAGGGATCGGGCAGGACTTCGCGGTGCGACTGTTTGATCTCGGCAACGCGCTCGGACGCGTGCGCCAGGGAGCCGGACAGGGGACCATAAAAGGCGTGCATGATCTCGGTCCAGGTTTCAGTCCCTTCCTCGATGCGGTCGAGTTCCAGTTCCATTTCGGCGGTGAACTCGACATTGAACATCTCGGGGAAGGCGTCGACCAGAATCGCATTGACCGTCTCGCCCAGCCCGGTCGGATACAGACGGCGCTCCTCCAGCTTGACATAGTTGCGCGCCAGGATGGTGGAGATGATCTGGGCGTAGGTCGACGGACGGCCGATGCCGTTGGCCTCAAGTTCCTTGACCAGCGAGGCCTCGGTGTAGCGCGCCGGCGGTTTGGTCCAGTGCTGCTCGGGGAGCACATCGACCATGACCAGCGGGTCGTGTTCCGCCAGCTTGGGCAGGGCCACGACCTTCTTGCCGTTGCCGTTGCCATTGCCGTTTTCCTCGGCGACATCCTCGTAGACTTTGAGGAATCCGGGGAAGACCACCTTTTCGGCGCCGGTTTTCAGTGTGTAGCGATGTCCCTTCTTTGACTTGGGATCGGCGACCGCGGCGGTGATGTCAACCGAGGTGCGCTCGATTTCGGCCGGTGCCATTTGTGAGGCGACGAAGCGGTTCCAGATCAGCGTGTAGAGCTTCAACTGATCGGCGCTCAGGTACTTCTTGACCGTGGCCGGCGGCAGGTCGAAGTAGGTCGGACGGATCGCTTCGTGGGCGTCCTGGGTCCGCTTCTTGGACGTGTAGACCGGCGGGGTTTCCGGGCAGTAATCCTTGCCGTACTCGCTGACGATGAACTCGCGCGCGGCCTGTTGGGCTTCCTGCGCCACGCGGGTCGAATCGGTGCGCATGTAGGTAATGAGACCGACCGCGCCCTTGTCGCCGACTTCGACGCCCTCATAGAGCGCTTGGGCGACCGACATGGTCTTTTTGGGCGAGAAGCGGATCCGTGCCGCGGCATCCTGCTGGAGCGTGGAGGTCACATACGGCGGGTAGGGCTGTCGCTTGCGGTCGGTGGTCTTGACCGCAGCCACGCTGTAGTCGGCTTCGCGCAATTCCGCTTCGATGCGCCGGGCGGTGGCGCCTTCAAGGATGTCGAGCTTTTCGCCGTCGCGCTCGGCGACCACGGCCGTAAAGCTGGCCTTGGCCTTGTCACCCTTCTTGTACAATTCGACGCCGATCGACCAGTATTCCTGCGGCACGAAGGCGCGGATCTCGGCCTCGCGCTCGCAGACCAGACGCAACGCGACCGATTGGACCCGACCGGCCGACAATCCACGGCAGACCGTCTTCCAGAGGAAGGGGCTGATCTGGTAGCCGACCAGCCGGTCGAGGACACGGCGGGCCTGCTGGGCATCGACTTTGTTCTGGTCGATGGAGCCCGCGTTCTTCAGCGCCTCAATCACGGCGCTCTTGGTGATCTCATTAAATGTAGCACGGCGTAGTTTGGCCTTCGAGCCCTTGAGAATGCCGGCTACATGCCACGCAATGGCCTCTCCCTCGCGATCAGGATCGGGAGCGAGATAGATGACGTCGGCCTTCTTGGCCGCCTCTTTTAAGGTCTTGATTACCTTCTCTTTACCTTCGATTTGTTCGTATTCGGGCCGGAAGTCGTTTTCCACATCGACGCCCAGACGGCTGCTCGGCAAGTCAACTATGTGCCCCATCGTGGCGGCCACATCATAGTTCGCCCCGAGGAATTTCTTGAGCGTCTTTGTCTTGGTCGGCGACTCGACGATTACTAAGTTCTTGGCCATATTAACCTTACGTTTGTGTTGGCTGTCCTGACCCGCCCGGTTCCAACGTCTCCGTATCCGATTCTGTTCCCCAGCCGGGTCAGATTGTAGGCCGGGAGAGGATACGATTTGGGTTATCGGGTCATTAGGTATTGGGTTTAGCCAACAGCCAAAAAGCGATACAGTTTCTCCCGGCGTCGGGGCAAAAGGGCCGCCAATCTGTCCTGTCGCGACCGGGTTTGACAAGCGAAATCGACCGGCGGATCCATCCCGCCGGTCG